>NZ_JACJDU010000035.1:0-57699 GCF_014163715.1 Shewanella sp. SR44-4
CTAGGATCGCTTCGCTGCTAGGGCGGACTACGTCCTGCTAGGATCGCTTCGCTGCTAGGGCGGACTACGTCCTGCTAGGATCGCTTCGCGACTAGGGCGGACTTGCGTCCTGCTAGGGGCTAGGTTCTTGATTTTATAGGATCTAGCCGCGCAGCGACCTAGCAGCGTAGCGCTACTAGGCTACTAGTATGATGTGAGCTAGGCTCTGCTTAAGCAACAACACTTGGCTGCAGTGACTTTTCTGCTTTAACGGCACACACCTTATATTCTGGAATTTTTGCAATGGGATCTAATGCATTGATGGTCAGTTTATTGGCTGCGGCTTCGGCAAAGTGGAATGGTAAAAATAATACTCCTACCTGAGCCCGCTTAGTCACAAAGGCGGCTATGTCTATTTCTCCGCGGCGAGTACTCAGTTTCAACATATCACCGTTATTGACTCCCAATTGCTCGGCATCAAAAACCGAAATCATTACTCTGGGCGAGCCTTTAATATCCAGTTCCGGGGTTTTGCGCGTCATAGTACCAGTATGGAATTGTTCCAGTAAACGGCCTGTTGAAAGGGTTAATGGATATTCGCTATCGGGCATTTCGGCAGGTAGTCGATAGCTCACTGGCATCATCCTGCCTTTACCGCGTAAAAATGTTTCGGTATGCAAAATCGGTGTGCCAGGATGGTTTTCATCAAAGCATGGCCACTGTAAACCATCTACCTTATGTTCAAGTCGTTGCCAGGTAAGGCCTTGATATTGCGGGGTGACGTGGTTAATTTCTTGCCAGATATCTTTGGTGCTGTGGTAATGCCAATTAGCATCAAGGCTGTTGGCAATCATTTGGATAATTTTCCAGTCTACAATCGCATCCCCCGGAGGGGTTAACGCGACACGTAATTGTTGTACCCGACGTTCTGTATTAGTGAAATGGCCATCTTTTTCGGCAAAGGCAGTTGCGGGTAGTACCACATGGGCCATCTGCGCGGTTTCGGTTAGAAAGATATCTTGCACTACCATAAATTTAATTTTGGATAGTGCAGCGATTACGTGAGCTTGGTCCGGATCGCTTAGCACTGGGTTTTCTCCCAAAACATACAGAGCATCGAGTTTACCTTTCACAATCGCCTGCATGATTTCAGTTGCTGCTAATCCTATCTCTAAATTTAGCGATGTATTGCCCCAAGCTTTGGCAAATTTAACGTTATTGAGTGGGTTATCGACTTGCTGATAACCGGGATAATAATTGGGTAACGCGCCCATATCACAGGCACCTTGCACATTACTTTGGCCACGCAGTGGATTGAGTCCGCCGCCCGTCACGCCAATGTTGCCACACAGCAATTGCAAGTTAGAGGTGGACACAACGTTGTCATAACCCGAGGTATGTTGAGTAATTCCCATGGCATAATACAAGGCGGTTTTATCCGCGGTACCAATCATTTTTGCCATAGCGGCAATGTTTTCAGCGCTCACACCAGTAATTAACGCTGCATTGGCTAAGTTGTAATCTGGCTTCATCACTTCTTGCTTGAGCAATTCATAGTCTTCAATACGGCTATTGATGTAGTGCATGTCTTGCCAGTTATTGATGATAATTTGCTGCATGATGGCATTGAGTAACATCACATCTGTGCCCGGTTTATGTGACACATATAAATGGGCACTGTCTGCAATAGCCGTTCTCTTTGGGTCCGCCACAATTAAGCGCGCGCCGTGTTGGCTGACCGCTCTTTTAATGTGAGAGGCGATAATAGGATGGGCGCTGGTGGTATCGGAGCCAATGATAAAAATTACATCTGAGTCTTTAATGCTGGGAATATCATTGGTCATGGCCCCGCCGCCAATGGTATCGGATAACCCTGCAACAGATGATGAATGACATAGTCGTGCGCAGTGATCGATGTTATTAGTGCCCATAATGCTACGGGCGAATTTTTGCATTAAATAGTTTTCTTCATTGGTGCATTTAGCTGAAGACAATGCCGCAAACTTGCTTGGCCCAGCAGCATCTTTAATCGGTTGCAGTTGCTGTGCTATATAACTAATAGCCTCGCTCCAAGTGGCCGGTTGTAGCTGACCATTTTTGCGAATTAATGGTGTGGTAAGGCGTTTAGGGCTGTTTAAAAAGTCAAAACCAGAGCGCCCTTTAACACATAGCATGCCTTCATTGACCACTGATTGAATGTCACCAGATACTCGCATTACATGATTTTTGTCCTGGTCGACATGCAGTTCAACCCGGCAACCAACGCCACAATATGTGCACACGGTTGAGGTTTTGATTAACGCTCTGTCGCTACCTTGGGTTTTATCGCGGGCATCAACCAAAGCGCCAGTAGGGCAAACTTGAACACAGTTACCGCATTGCACACAATCGCTGTCATTCATCGACGCAGTAAAGCCAACTCGAGGGGCGTTGCGGCTAATGCCTGCTGTTGTAGCATCGGGTAGTGCTTGATAACTATTGGCTTCAAAGCTGATAACGTTATGACCACTTTGTTGATGGCAAGCATCAATACAAGCGGCGCAACTGATACAGCGATTAGCATCGAAAGTAATAAAAGGCGCACTGTTATCGACTTTAAATTTACGCGCCTGAGTTTGATCCAGTGTTTTTCCGTCGACTTTATATTCGGTGGCATAATCGCGTAATTTACAATCGGTATTGGCTTGGCAAGCGCACTCCAAACAGCGCATCGCTTCTTTCATTGCCTCATCGGGAATGAATCCTAGTTCTACCTCGGCAAAGTTAAGCGCTCGATTGAGCTGGTTTAGCTCTGGCATTTTTAAGCGGCGACGCTTGGCTGTCTCTGGGTATATCTCAGCAGATAACGAGGCTGTTTTGTTGGCCTTTCGTGAGTTAAATAGTCTAGGTTCTAAATGACAAGTTAAGCCTTCAGTTAACAATCCTTCAATGGCTTCAGCGGCTTTTCGGCCATCTGCTACTGCACCAACTGCAGTACCTGGGCCGGTGCGGGAATCACCGATAACAAATAGCTTTTCCACTCCAGCAGACATGGTTTGCTCGCAGCCAAGGAAAGTATGCCAGCGGGTCAGGGCGATATGGCCAGTGTCTATTTGATTTTCTGGTTGGTCTAAAAAGGCTAAATCCACTTGTTGAGATACCGCAGGAATTACAGTGTCGAACGCTTCTTCAAAGGTTTCGCCGGTCGCTTTAGGGGAGCGGCGACCAGATTCATCGGGCTCACCGAGCGCCATTTTAGCAAAGGTGACGGATTTAACCCGGCCCTGGTTATCGCTGTGGTTTTCCAGAGGATTAGTGAGAAAATGAAACTTAACCCCTTCCTCTTCTGCTTCATGTATTTCATAGGGCTCAGCTGGCATTTCATCACGGCTACGACGATAGATTAAGGTCACATCAGCACCATCACGGACAGCGGTACGGGCGCAATCAATGGCAGTATTACCGCCACCAATGACGGCTACTTTTTTGCCTGTAATGAATTTTTTGTCGGTGCAATAATCGCGTAAATAGTCCACACCTAAATAACAGCCGATTAAATCACTGCCAGGATAATTCATTGGCACGGCTTTTTGCGCCCCAATCGCGAGGCAAACCGCATCATAATTGGCCACTAACTCGGTTAAATTGGTATCACGACCCAGTTCAACTCCAGTTTCAATCTTAAGTCCATTGCGGGTGAGCAGTTCAATCTCTTTATCCAGTATATCTTTAGGTAAGCGGTACTCAGGAATACCGTAACGTAACCAGCCTCCAGCTTTAGGAGCCGACTCCATAATGGTCACATCGTGGCCATTATTAGACAAATAATAACCCGCGGTGAGTCCTGCAGGGCCACTGCCGATAATGGCAATGCGCTTGTTGGTAGCGGGTGCTTTTGGCGGAACATAAGACTCTGCATCTTGTAAATCTAAGTCTGCTGCATGACGTTTTAATTGGCGAATTGCCACAGGTTCATCTACCAGTCCGCGGCGACACTGGGCTTCACAAAAAGCCGGGCAAACACGGCCAATAGACAAGGGTAAAGGTAAGGTTTGCTTGATGACTTTGACGGCTTCTTTATGATCACCTCTGCCGATATGATACAGGTACGACTGCACGTCAACGCCGGCAGGACAGGCGGTTTGGCAGGGCGCTTCACAGTCAGCAAAGTGATCACTCAGAATATCTTTGAGTGCTTGTTGACGAAGATGGCTTAAGTGGCTCGACTGGGTAATGACCTCTAAGCCGGTTTCAAGCGGGGTTTCACAGGCACGAACACATCGTAAGCTGCCATCATGGTTTTTGATTTGTACTTGGCACAAATTGCAGTGTTGTCTCTCTTGGCGATGAGAATAATCACATAAGCTAGGGATGTTAATACCGGCGTTTTTTGCTGCCTTTAACAAGCTGTCAGCTTTAGGAAGCGAAAGTGTTGTTCCGTCGATAGTGATATCAATCATTGCAAAGCCTTTTCATTTTTTGAGTCACGGGCAAAGTCTAATGCCTTTGAGGATGGGACGAGTAGGGCGTCAATAGGCATAAAAAACTAAACCTAAAATGGGGTTAATGTCAGCAATGGCAGATTAAGCTGATAACCTTGCTCTGGCATCTACAGTCTATGTATCAAGTTTAATTTGAGGAGTGATTTTCAGATGTGACTTAGATCATTTTTATTGCGATTAAATGTGTATTTTATATTAATGTTATAATAAACAATTAATTACTTATGGTTTTATGTCGTAATTATTGCTAGGAGAGTGATGATTTGTTGTCATTGTTCACAATTGTGGACAGTTGGTTGTGATGAGAGGATTCATCGCTGTTGCAACCATTGCAGTTATAGCCATTGCTGTTACAACAATGGCTGTTACAACAAAGCAGGCTGAATAAATGATATTCAACCTGCTTGTTTATTGCTACTTCAATCTAAAAACCACTTCAACTCTGTCGCTAATGTTAACTTGGCCTTGTTGATAGGTTTGCGCCACATCGGCATTCATTTTCATGCTGGCGCGGTACATTTCTGGCTGATTGGCTTGTTGCGGAAAGTATCTTACTTGCCATACCCCAGCAATTTGTTCACCAAAGCCTTTTGCTAAAGATTGAGCTTTTTGCTTGGCATCATCAATCGCGGCTTGGCGAGCTTGAGCAATGATTTTGGCTTCTTGGCTCGACTTTAGTTCGATATTATTAACGTTATTAATCCCTTCAACCAAAGCGCTGTCGAGTAATTCATTTAAGTTGTTAAGGTCAATTACGGTAATGGTCATTTGACGACTAGCGTTATAACCCGTGAGTTTACGCGGTTCATTTTGCACATACATATATTGCGGATTAAGTTGTAAATTAGCACTTTGAATGTGTTTTTTGTCGACTCCAGCCTTGAGTAAACGTTGCATAAATTGGCTGACGGCTTCGTCGGCTTTGTCTTTAGCGGCTTTAGCGCTATCGGCTTCTATAGATACTTGAACATTGATAATAGCCATGTCTGCTGCAGCTTCAATGGTGCTTGTTCCCACTGTTTCAATATGAGCAAAACTGAGCTCGGCTGCTTGTACTGGCGATAAACTGCTGGTGGCGGTTAAGGTAAATAATGAGGCAGAAATGATGCTTGTGAGTAATATTTTGTTCATTGATAACTCCGCTAGTGGTTAGCTAAATACTGTTTACACTCAGGTAAAGTGGGTCTGTTATGAGTGTAAACGGTGCAAATATAAAAAAGGGTTTTTATTTTTGACTATTTTCTGCGATTTATTTCTTACGGTTTATTTATGACTTACTAACTACTTAACAGAAACTAAAACAACTGGGCCGAGATATTAAGCAATTTGTTTCTGATCCATTGATTTACCGGATCGTCTTGGGCTTGTTGATGCCAATACATGTGTACCGCCAGTTCTGGTACTTCAAAGGGCAATGGCGACACTACAATTGGCATGGTTTGTTGTAACAACATGGCGTAGGTGTTTGGCATGGTCATGATCAAATCTGATTGGCAGATCACGCTGATGGCGGCAAAGTAATGCTCGCAGCGTAATGCAATATTGCGGCTAACGCCTTGATGGGCGAGTGCCATGTCGACGGTGTCGATGCTGAAGTCTTTTAAGCTCACTAATGCATGAGATGCGGCGGCATAATTAGCGAGCGTGAGCTGCTGTAATATAGGATGGTTTTGACGACACACTAATGAAAATCGTTCGCTACATATTAGAGTATTGCGAATATCTTTATGGGTTGGCATCAGTACATCGATAACAATATCTAAACTTTGCTGCGCCAGTGACGGCTCAAGTTCAGTGCGTTTAATTTGACGACTGTTTAGGGTGATATTGGGGGTGTTATTGAGTAAATCGGGCATAAGAATAGGAAAGAACATTGACTCTAATATGTCTCTTAAGCCTAGTTTTATCTCGCGTTTGTGCTGTTGTATGTCAAATGTCGCGGGTTGGCTAACGGTATTATTGAGTAACAGCAGCGCTTGTTGCACGTCGGGAATGATTTTTTGGCATAAGGCGGTTGGCACCATTTTACGGCCATGGCGGACAAACAACGGGTCGTTAAATTTGTCGCGTAGCCGAGCAATAGCATGGCTTACAGCGGGTTGTGTTAGGTGCAGTTTACTGGCCGCAGCAGTAATGCTGCCGTGCTGATATACCGTGCTCATAATGAGGAATAAGTTTAAATCAATCTTACTATGCAGCATATTAATAGTTATCTATGATTTAGTATCATTTGAATTTATTTTAGGCTTGGTTAAATTAAAGTCAAACTAAACTAATAAAAGTAGACTCAACATGACCGCAATAAATGACACTCAAGCACAGCAAATTCAAAAAATGACCATTGGCACAGATAAATATCCAATGCCGTTACCGCCAAAGTTTGATAATAAACAACAGCAACAACAATATGAAAAACAGCGTCTAGCGGCGGCATTTAGAGTATTTGCCCATTATCGATTCGATGAGGGTTTAGCGGGGCATATCACCTTGCGTGATTGTATTGACCCTGAGTCATTTTGGGTTAATCCGTTAGCGGTGCATTTTTCTAAAATTAGGGCTTCTGATTTAGTGCGAGTTGATCATAAAGGCAATATTTTGGAGGGTAAGCACCCAATCAATAATGCCGCATTTGCGATTCATTCGCGTATTCACCATGCGCGCCCCGATGTCAACGCAGTGGCCCATGCCCATACTACTTATGGGCGTGCATTTTCATCATTAGGCGAGTTACTTAAACCTATCTCTCAAGATGCCTGTATGTTTTATGAAAACCACAGTGTGTTTGACACTTTTACCGGCGTGGTCGCCGATTTATCTGAAGGCGATATGATTGCTGAGGCGCTACAAGGCCATGCTGCGGTGATATTGCAAAATCATGGTTTGCTTACCGTAGGCAAGTCTGTTGATGCGGCAACGGCTAATTTTGTCATGTTAGACAGTTGCTGCCATAGCCAGTTATTGGCACAGGCGGCGGGTGAACTTAAATTGATTGGCCATGAAATTGCGACTAAAACTCGCCAAATTAATGGCTCAGATTTAGTGACATGGGGTAATTTTCAACCTTTGTATCAGGTCATGTTGGCGCAAGATAACAGCTTTTTAGATTAAGCCTGTTAACGATGCCAAAGGGCGGTTTGATTTTGATAAAACCGTATGCATGCAGCTATATTTCGCAAGAACGTATTCTGTACTGATGCTTATGATACTCGCTAAGTCTGCTTAGCGAGCAAGGATGCAATTCCCTATGACAGGTTCGATTATTACCGAAATACTGCTGCCATTGTCGCTCGCCTTCATTATGTTTGGCATGGGCTTAAGTTTAACTCAATTTGATTTTTTACGTTTATGGCAAACTCCAATGCCGATTATTGGCGGCTTTATTGGCCAAATTATCGTGTTGCCTTTGTTGGCTTTTACGCTTTGTTTGTTGATGGACTTATCGCCAGCGATGTCGATAGGGTTAATGATTTTGGCTGCCTGCCCCGGTGGGACTACCTCAAATGTAATTAGCCACTTAGCTAAAGCGAATTTGGCATTGTCAGTGAGTTTGACTGCACTGAGTAGCATAGTGTGTGTTTTTACCGCACCGTTTATCATCCAATTTGCGGTTAGCTATTTTAGTGATAGCCATGATATTGAGGTGTCGTTAAGTAGTATTTCATTAGGTTTATTGGTGATTACCTTGCTACCGATTATGTTTGGCATGATTGTGCGGCGTTATTATCGCGATTGGGCTGTGAAGGTTGAGGTGTATTTTAGGCGCTTTGCGTTAGTGTTTTTATTGTTGATGATTACTGGGGTAGTGATTCAAGAACGTGACATTATCAGCGACGCTTTTAACGAGGTGTTTATTGCATGCATGTTGTTAAATTTGATTGCCATGATGGTGGGCGTAATTACTGCTAAGATATTCAAATTAAGCCACAAAGATAGCCTTACGTTGGCCATTGAAATTGGTTTGCAAAACTCCACTATGGCAATGCTTATTTGCATTAGTTTACTGCAAGCCCCGAGTTATGCTGTGGTGGCTGGAGTGTATAGTTTAACGATGTATTTAGGGGCTGGCTTATTAATCGCCTATGCCCGTTATGCTAGAAACCAAAAACATACAGTTCAATCTAGCTAATTACATTAGTGCTATTGATTAACGGATTTTGTCGGTTAGTTAATAGCTTAGTTACTTACTTAGGGCTTAGTTAATCACTTAGTGTTTAGTTACATAGTGTTTAGTTAGTTACTTAGTTACTTAGTTACTTCGTTAGTTAGTGCTTACGCACTCGTGTTCCTAAATCGAATGTTATTTTACTCTTTTTTGCTGGCGGTATTCACTGGGTGTGGCGCCTTGCCAGCGTTTAAAAGCCCGCCGAAAGTTAGCCACATCAACATAACCTAATTGATATGCCAACAGCTTAATACTGCCACTAGATTGCGATAAGTATTGCTTCGCAATATGGTGATTCACCGATGCGACAATGTTTTTATAGCTTGTTTGTTGTTGGGTTAAATGGCGATGAAGAGTCCGTGGGGTCATATTAAAATGCGTGGCTGTATCGCTTAAGCTTGGTAGTGGCGTTTGGCTTTGCAGTAAATACTGATACAACTTATCGCTAAGGCTTTGCTGTAAATCAAGTTTTTTAAGTTCGTTAATACACCATTGTTTGGCTTGAATAAACGAGCTGGGATCGGCCATATCCAAGCGTTGATTTAATGATGCTTGAGTTAATATTAGCTGGGTGCTGGCTTGATTAAAATGCACTGGTACTTTGAGTAATGCGGAGTATTGCTGCCAATAGGCTGGTGCAGCGAACCCCAAATTAACCTGGCTTATTGCAGGTGACAACGGGGTGGTTTGTTGTAACAAATTGGCAATGGTGACGAGCAAAGCATCCATAAACGGTTGTTGAATCACGCCCAATGGTTGTATCGCTTGCAGTGTGATAACCATACTGCTGGCGGTTTCATGGGTATTAACATTAACCAATGGTGTGCGTGTATTGATAAATTGCTTCAATGTATCAACAGCTTGTTTAAGGGTACTGCTATTAAGGATGGCAAATCCCATCATGCCATGGGTGTTAATGCCTATTCGGCTGCCGACATGTAAGCCCAAGTCTGGCCGTGCCGATAGATGAATTGCAGACGTTATCAGTCGTTGATAATCATCAAAAGTCACTTGAAAGTTAGGGTCTTGTAGTTGTTCAAGCATAAGGCCGTTATGGGCTAGCCATATATCGACATTGCATTCCCACAGGCGCAGCTGTTGATACACTTGGTTTAAGTAAAATACAGGAAGCAGCTGCATAGCAATCTTATTAATGGCTTTGAGTTAGTTGTAACGGATTTTGCTGTGCTTGTCTATTAATGACCCCTTAATGTCCATTCTTCCCTCTTTGTTATATTTCTGGTTGGCGTACAGTAAACCTTTAATCACCAAGGAATGTGTATGTTGTCTATGTTTACTGCCAAACCGGTTAGCCTAACCATTAATGATGAAATAGTGATAGCGCAAACTAGCGTTAAACACTCTATTTTAACCGCCGCGTTGGCCGCCAACATTGCCTTTCCGCATCATTGCCGAGTAGGCAGTTGCGGTGCTTGTCGATGCAAGTTGGTTGCGGGCGAAGTGAAACAATTAACCGACAGCGCATATGTTTTATCAGCTGAAGCCATCGCTCAAGGAATGATTTTGGCCTGTCAGAGTCTGGCTAAAACTGATGTGAACATTCACGTTAATTTACGCCAGCGTCCTTTAGCTGACGAACCGCAAGCATAAGGACGTGGCCATGTTTAAATACCTTAAATTTATGTCGTTTCATCTTATGGCGGTGATCGCTATTATCAGCATCACTTTGGGTGGAACCTATATCAGCATTGGCTTTGCTATTTGGGTTGCGGTGTATTTGGGTGGTGACATCGTGTTTGGTGATGATACCGCGACGCCACAATATCGCTATCCGGCTTTGCTTACGTGGCAATTGTGGTTGGCACTGCCATTGACTGTGATATTAGTGTTTGTGTGTTGCTGGCAATTTGCCAGCCAAGATATTGGCCAATATGGCGCATGGGTCACTCGTTTTACGGGGTATGACGCCCTGTTAGCGAGGCAAAACACTAGCGTTATTCAATATGGGGTGATGGTGATTTATTTGGGCTTAGTGGTTGGCGTAATGGCGACGATTACAGGCCATGAGCTAACCCATCGTACTTGGCAGCCGGTGTCATTATTGATTGGACGCTGGTTATTGGCATTTAGCTTTGATGCTAACTTTGCCATTGAACATGTATATGGCCACCATAAATACGTTAGTACCTTGAACGATCCTGCTACCGCTCCGCGTGGTCGTGGTGTTTATGCACATATTATTATTTCGACCATTAAGGGCAATATTAGTGCGTGGCATATTGAGCAACAAAGGCTGGTGCGTAAACAGTTAGCTGTGTGGAGTTGGCACAATAAAGCGTTACGAGGTTACGCTATGAGTGTCGCTATTATGGTGTGGGTATTTTGGCTTGCTGGTTGGCAGGGGGTAAGCTTTTTTGTATTAATGGCGTTATGGGCTAAAGCGACTTTAGAGATAGTCAATTACATGGAGCATTATGGTTTGGTTCGCGAACTTAACTCGCCAGTAAAACCTCATCATTCTTGGAATACCAATAAGCGGGTAAGCTCGTGGGCAATGTTTAACTTAACCCGACATTCACATCATCACGCTCAAGGGCAGTTACCTTACCATCAGTTATCGCCTTATCCCGATGCACCGCAAATGATTGGCGGTTACCTTAGTACCTTTGTATTGACCCTCATTCCGCCTTTATGGCATCGACTTATGCTGCCCAAATTACAACATTGGGATGCACATTTTGCCACGCCAGCTGAATATAATATGGCCCAGCAGGCAAATCAACAAAGTGGCATTGCAACTTATCAAGCGTGTTGTTAACCCTTTGATTGTTAGATTGTTTAGACGCTAATAGATATTAGCTACTCATATTAATGCGGTTACGGCCTGTTGATTTGGCGCGGTAAAGTGCTGTGTCTGCGGCGCAAACCAGTGCGGTTGGCGTGCGGTATTGACCACTGCGTTCACAGGCAATGCCCTGGCTGACACTGATTTTGGTTTGTGCAGGTAACCCTATATCGGTAAAGCTTAACTGGTTAATACGACGTTGAATATTTTTGGCAATGTATTCTGCAGTTAACGGATTACTGTTGGGCAAAATGACCACAAACTCTTCACCACCATAACGGGCAGCCATCGCATTGTTAGACGGGAGCACCTCTGCCAGTACTTGGGCAATTTTTTGCAAACATTTATCACCGTTAACATGACCATACTGGTCATTAAACATTTTAAAATAATCGACATCGATAATGATTAAACACAGCGGTTGATCGTGGTTAATGCTGTCGTTCCAGTTGGTTTGCAGGGCATCATCAAAAGCGTGACGGTTGGCAAGGCCAGTTAATTTGTCGGTATGCGCTAAGTGGCGCAGTTTGTTGTATTCAGCTTTATGGGTTGTGAGATTATGCATGATGCCAATAAATAACGGCTCAGAACCTATCTGCATCGACGGTAAACATGACAATGATAAGTCTGCTTCGAGTAACGTGCTGTCGGCGCGATTAATGATAATTTCTTTAGGGCCATGATTAAACTGAGTCACTTTATTGGCCTGACCGCTGGCGCTGTTCCACAAGGTAAATAAAGATAGATACTCATCTTTAAAAGGGCTTTGTAGATAATCGGTCCAGGTTTGACCGATTAACATTTCGGCTGGGGCACCGAATAATTTAGCGCCTAACGGATTGATCATCTCAATGACGCCAGCAGAATTAATCACAAAAATCGCTTCTGAAATCGCGGTGATCACATTGAGCAAGGTGCTAATTTGTAGGTTATCTGCTACTGCCATTTTGCCATTATGGCTTGCTGAGGTGGCATCAAAAGTTGCATTAAAAGTGGTATCAAAAATGACATCTGTTGCTGATGAGTTGGATTGTGGTTCAGCCTCAACTCGCAATGGTATTTTTATCGCGCTGGGAAATTTAGCGAATGAGTTTGTTAATTTAGTCACACGAGAAATAGTGTCATTGAGTTCAGTTAATTTATCATTGGTAAACATGGTGCATTCCCTTAAGCGTTTGGTATTGGTAACCCCTTGTTGATGTCAAATACTCTATTAGGAATAAGGCTTATTTACCTTTCGGTAATCTTCTGCTTTTAACTTGTTGATTTTAAATTGTTTAAAGTTGCTATTTATTGTGAAAATGTGTTGCGATTGAGTTGTGTCTATTGCATGTACCTTGGAGGTAAGCTGATTTTGTTGCTGGTTTTTAGGATTTGTCTCACTAAAATCGATAGTGTTCTTAGCTTAAATAGCCTGTTTTGCAGCTGTATTTTATTGCATCGTTGACAGATATTAAGCCGTTAATGGGAGGTGGCGAGACCGTTATTTGACAGGCGTTTGCTCATCGGTCTATTGAGAAATGATTGGTTTTTGAGTTCGGTTAACGGGTAAAAGGTAACTCCAACCTCGGGTTATGCTACTGGATAACACAAGTCGTTTTAGCAATGGTTATGTTATTGATTAATGTTGCTCTGTGGTTCAGCATAAAAGCTCAGGGCAAGCCTGAGCTTTCGTCATATTCAACTCATCGAATATTTAGTCTGGGTGATTAACAACTTCAGGATCTGGGCTGAGTACCAATAAGGTATTGCTGGTGTTCGACAACACAAACTGAAAACTGGTATTGCCTGCTACTTCATCTAAATCGGTTAAGTGTATCAAGCTGCCATTGTTGCAGATGCTTACGGCATCAATAATGCCGTCAAATGGGGTAATAAAAGCCGCGCCAACAAATCTAAGTCCTTTGCCCGTTTGATCAATAAGTTGGTACGTGATGGTACAGTTTTTAGTAATAATAACATCACCGCTTTTAGGGGTGCCATCGTGATTGGTATAACTGAAAAACGGCTCGCCGTTTTCTAGGGTGACGGTGAGATTAAAAAATGTTGTATCTTGAGTTGTTGACATTATATTTTCCATTTTTTGTTGGTTTAGGGTTTAGGGGTAAATCTATAATTGGTTATTGCCGATTTATCTAACAGTTGTAACAAGTCAGGATACTTATTCAATTCGCCTAAGCAGTCGAGTGCTTTAGCATAGGGAATCGTATACTTAGGGTCGCTGTTGTTATCTATAATCAGTGCCAGTTGGTTTTTAGTCTGTTTACACTGAACATTAACTTGCTGTGATGGTTCTATAGATTTCATCAAAATGGCTGTAAGAATGGTACTTTCAGCTAAATCGGCAGTGTAAGCCGTATTTTGGTGAAACTCGGTGATTAATTGATTAAACGAGGTTATTGCCTGACGCGCAAAAAGTAGGCTTTTTTGTAACTGTCCTTGTGATGCTAAATAATTTGCAGCTGCCAGCTGATATTTAGCCCATAACTCGTTATTTTTACTAGAAGTTGTTAAAGTCGCATCGGTTTCAAGCATAGCCGCCAAAGAGTTAATACTCTGACCCATAGTGTTTTCAATAGGTATCGAACTATATGTCAACATATCAAAGTAAGCATAATATTGTTGGATTTTCAAAATATCATTTTGAGGGTCTTGTTTAAAGGCCTTGGTAATAGTAGCTAAACGGAGTTCGGCAGTTGAAAATACTTCCTGATGTTTGCCTTGATAGTTTAATAATTTAGCCAGCAGACCATAACTACTCGATAATCGTTCAAGTAAATAAGGCTGCTTTTCTAAAGCTTGATTGGCCAACTGCTGTTGAATTTGTTGGTGTATTTGTATCGCAGCGGTAATGTCGCCTTGGGCGGTGGCTGCACTGGCAATCCATGATTGTGCATTGGCCACATCAGCAATCATTTTGCTATTACTTGGGTCTTGAACTAGTGCTTTTTGTTTTAACTGTAATGATTGCTCAAATGCCTCTCGTGCAGCAGCAAAGTTTTGCTGCTTCATATGTATCGAGCCAAGAGAGTTTTGCGCGTACGACAACTCCATTAACGCATCGTCATCGTCTGGCGCGTATTGATACATGGCTTGGCTGTATGTTAAATATTGTTCAAACCAAGGTTGAGTGGCAAGCCAATCACTTTTATCGTACTCAAGCAGACCGATCCAATAGGCATTAGCGCCTAAGGTTTTAAGTAAACTAAGGTTTTGAGGTTGTATTTCGAGTAACGGCTGCATGCGCTCACGGGCGGCGATTAAGGCGCTGCGGGCTTCGTCGGTATTGCCGCGAGAATAGGCCACTTCGCCCATGGCCTCTAAGGTTTGGCTGTGTTGAAACTGGGCTTCAAAGCTTAAATAGCTGGCATCGTCGGCAGAAAAATCGCTGAAATATTCCAATGCTTTATTGCTGATACCATCGAGCAAGTCCATGCGGCCAATACCGCGCATTTTGTCGGCGAATTCACCCACCATAAAACCAAGTAAGTTTTCTGCCGCAAGGCGTTTTTGTTGTGCCTGGGTTTCGGCCTCAATGCTGCGAATACTCATGGCGACCGAAATGAGTGTCAGTGCCACAAGGGCTAGCATGACTGCACGGCGGCGCCAGCGGCCGATGTTGGCTTGTTTGGTTGAGGCTTGAATGAGTGCCAGTTCTTGAGGCTCTAAACTAAACAATTGGTTATCGAGCAATGTGCTTGCTTCTACTAATGGTTTGCCTTCTGCCAGTAAATAAGCATTACTCTTTGACTCGGCCAGCCAGCGGTTAGATTGATGCTGTAAACGGCTTTTAATGGCTAAACTGTCCTTGTGCTCGGTTATCCATTGGGTGGCGCGGGGCCAGCGCCTTAATAGCGCTTCGTGAGCAATACTAAAGCAGGGTTGATCTTGTTGCAGATGCGAAACAAACAAACGGTTATCAACCATGGCTTTGACGAGGTTTATTTCGGCATCACTACTGAGATCGCTCCAGCGGGCGGTGCTGCTGGTGATTGATTTTTCATCTTCGGTTAGGGTGACTAACATCGACAGTATTTTAGGCAGTGCGGCGCGTTCGCTGTTGTTTAATTGGTTGAGCACTTCTTCGGCATTTTTACCGATGGCGCCTTCAATCCCCCCAAGCGAATGGTATACCGACACCAATAATTGGTTGTTGTCATCTTTGTGCAAATACAGTGATTGCAAGGTGTATTGCAACATGGGCAGAGCATCGGGGTTTGAGGCGGCTTCACTGCAAAGTATTTCGTCCAACGGCATTGCCGTATCGGGATCGAGTGTCCATGTGAGGTTAGCTGCATTGGCCGGCAAGCGGATCATTTGCATCAGCTCTGATCGGGTTGGCGCCGATAAATCGAAATGTGAGCCATTAGCTTTGCCTGCCATTAGGCTTGGGTGGCTAACAACCTGAGGGTAAAAGTCATTGCGGCAAGCACTAATTATTAATACTGCCCCTGAAACCGCAAGGGTTTCGAGGATATCTAATACATTGTTGCGTTCGGATTCGGTAAATAATGGCGACGCTAATAAGATTTCTAAACGGTCGATAAACAATGAAAAATGGGGCCGACTGTATTTTGGGGCATTGTCATCATTGATTGATGAGTATTTGGCTAAAGCTAGCTGACAATATTCAATAACGGCGTTGATGTCGTTTTGCAGTTTGTTTGCCAGCATATCGGCACTACAGTCGGTAAACACCGCTTGGTCTTTGATTTCCCAGTCGAGCATCGCACTGGCGATATCGATAATTAAGCGTCCTTTAGTGACATCGGCTAAATCTAGGTTAGCATTATCGATTACGCCAACCCCGTTAAAGCCATTTTTGGACATTAAATTAGGCATGATGCCGGCATTAATTAACGATGATTTACCTGTACCGCTGGGGCCGAGGATTAAGCAAAAGGCACGGCCAAATTCAACTTGTTTTGTGATGCGATTTAATAAAGTGTCAACTTGCTCACTTCGGCCAAAAAATACATTGGAGTCGTTGGTGTCAAATGCGCGTAAACCTGGAAACGGCGAGGCGCCTTGCCATTGTTGGGTAGTGACTTTGGCATGATGACCAATAGGGAATTCAACACTGGCGATGGTGCGATAACCGCGTTTGCGGATGGTTTCTATGTACTGCGGATTAGATGCTTGATCGCCTAATGCTTTACGCAGCTGGGTAATGACTTTATGCAGCGGATTATCGCCAATGGCGATGCTGTTCCAGCAGTGGTTAATAATATCGTCTGCTGCTAGCACTTCCCCTTGGTGTTGGCACAGTAAACGCAACACATCCATGGCTTTGGGTTCAAGACTGCGAATAACATCGCCAGACTGAATGCTATTGCTGTGTGGATTAATTTGCCAATCGCCAAAAAAGAAAGTGCTGTCGTTCATCTGTAATTAATTTCCGATTGGTTAATCGCGTTAAGTTATAAGCAATAAAGATTACGTCACGATGACTCTTATTGAGAGTCATCTTTAGGCGTACTACTTCTGCTTGTTTGATTGTATCGTGCGACTACGTCAATTGTATTTTTTTGCAATATTTTACAATAGATTTACTTTTTTCTCGACAACGATATCGCGTACGGCATTTGGTTAATGTCGTTGTTCTAGCTGCTTTATTTGTTCTACTATCGCTTGATTCTCCGGTGTTTTTATACCGTATTTTTTCCCAATGCTGACCACCGCGCCATTGATGTAATCGACTTCTGTTTTTCGTTTCGCTTGAATGTCTTCCCACATTGATGATCGTGCTTTGGGATCGATGTCGAGCATCTGTTTAGCGACCAGATTAAACAACCCATTTGGCAACGATAAAATGGTGGGTAACCAGGAGGGTTTAACCTTGGTGTATTGATGCAATGTAATGTTTGCCGCTTCGCATACTGCTAGCCATTCTTTCATTGCTTTGGCTAAAACTCGGCGATTTTTGTAGTCACTTAATTGCTGTTTAATCGGTAAATCGGTGACCGCATTTAATGCATTATTGAGATTTAATAATAATTTACCGTAAATCATTGGGGTAAAGTCTGCTTCAATGTCGCAACCAAATCCGTGGTTAACCAGTGCGGATTGAATTGCGATGGTATGAGGGTTTTCTTGTAAGGTAAACACACCCTCTGTGCCTTTATGAAATACGCCATTGGGCAGTTGCAGCACATTAAATGGCGTGATCCCTTGGAGTAAGCGGTAATGATCGAGCGAGTCTTTAATGCTGTCAAAACTGCCTAAGCCATTTTGCATAAATATAATGCTGCTGTTGTCGTGAGTAATCGCCATTAATTGATTGGCAATACTGCTAACTTGATGACATTTTAAGGTGACAAATACTACATCAAATTTGCCATTGATTGATGATTCTTGGTCGATATCGGTGATCAACGCTTGCGGCATAATCGTTTGTTTTAAGCCGTTATAATCGGTCAAGGTAATGCCGTTATTGGCAATGATTTTTTGCTTAATTGCTTGGCGACAAATTAAGCTGACTTGTAACCCCGAAATACATAACTGACCCGCTAAATAACAGCCTGTTGAACCCGCGCCAAAAATTGCAATATTCATTTTTTATTCATTCACTGTTTGTTAATGACGAAACGATTTTTCTAATACAATATTTTACTCTCTTGTAACATAACAGCATTTTTGGCAGTGTAGAAACTTAACCTCTTTCTCGTTATCAACAGTGAGCGTCTATGAATAATAATACTATTACCACCATCGCCTTAGCGGTGTTCGGATTAACGATGGCATCGACGGTGGTTGAGGCTGCCGATATTAACGTTATTTATGCTGGCACATTATTAACTACGCCAGGCGAGTCACCTTTAACTCAGCAAACTGTGGTGATAAAAGATGGGGTAATCACTTCTATCACTTCAGGTTATCAGTCTGCACCGGTGGTGGACGAGCATGACAATGTTGAGATGATTGATTTAAAAAATAGCTTTGTTATGCCTGGCATGATGGATATGCATGTTCATTTACAAGGCGAGTTAGGGCCGAATAATGATAGCGAAGCTTTGCGAATGTCGGATGCTGACGTGGCAATGCGCAGTGCTTATTTTGCTAAAAAGACCTTATTAGCAGGCTTTACTACGGTGCGAGACTTAGGCGCGAAACCGGAACAGATTTATGCCTTACGCGACGGCATTAATAAAGGCTGGATTGATGGCCCGAGAATTATTGCATCTGGTGGCGTGTCGGTTACCGGAGGCCATGGTGATGTTGACGGTATGAGTCCTGATTTACTTGATAAGTTTACCTCTAAAACCATTTGTGACGGACCTTATGATTGCCGCCGCGCGACTCGTCGGGCGATAAAGTTTGGCGCTGATGTGATTAAAATCACCTCTACCGGAGGAGTGTTATCGGACACTAATACGGGTACTGGCCAGCAAATGGATGATGATGAGCTTAAAGAGGTGATTGATACTGCGCATGCCTTAGGTCGTAAAGTGGCCAGCCATGCCCATGCTGCTCAAGGTATTAATGCAGCGTTGCGCGCCGGTGTCGACAGTATTGAACATGGCAGTTACGCCGATAAAGAAAGTATTAAATTAATGAAAAAAAGTGGCGCGTTTTTAGTGCCAACATTGTTGGCGGGCGACACGGTAGTGAAAATGGCCAATACCGCAGGGGCTGACTTTATGTCTCCTGCCATAAAAGCCAAGGCAATACGTGTTGGTGGCGACATGATGCAAAACTTTAGTGCGGCTTATAAAGCTGGGGTTAATATTGCTTATGGCACCGACAGTGGGGTGTCACATCATGGTGATAATGCTAAAGAAGCTGTATTGATGAGCAAAGCGGGTATGAGTAATGAGGATATTATAATCAGTGCGACGATTAATTCGGCAAAACTGATTGATATGTCAGATAAACTTGGCACTTTGGAGGTTGGCAAATATGCCGACATCATCGCAACGCATAAAAGTCCTCTTGAGCAAATTGAAGCGTTATTAGATGTGTCATTTGTGATGAAGAGCGGAGTTATTTATAAGCGTTAATGTTATTTATTATTGTAGGTCAATAGTATCGACAATAACTAACCTTAACGCTTGTTTTGTTTTGAGTTGAGGTTAGTTAGCAAAACAGTAGACAGTTTAATCACCGTTTATTAGCGGAAGCTAAGGTTAACTTGACTTGAGCCCCAATATTGTCGATTTCAACACGATAATCAGAATCTATATTGCGATATTTCAATAATATGCAACGCATTTCGGCGTTGAATCCAGGCATTCATTATTTGATTGTCACAATAGATCTTTTTATACTTGACCCTGTTTACTATACGGTATGGTTAACCGTAAGTAATAAGAGTATATTGTTGGATCTGCGTCATTAACATCATCAATGACGTATATGGATATAGATGGTAGCTAAGGAATGCTCATGTCGCTTGAAATCGTTGGATTATTGATTTTCATCTTATTGTTAATCATTGCTTTTTTGCTGTTTTTTAACCTAAACCGATACCGTCAGCAGCAAGCAAAAAAGATGATATTAGATACCTATGAGCTTATCCTTGATCAAGTTGATGCTTATATTTATTTAAAAGACACTCAATGCAAATATGTTTATGCGAATCAACTAACGCTTGACTACTTTGGTGTGACGCTTGAAAAGCTAAAGGGCACTTCCGATAGCGATTACTTTCCCGCGAATGTTGTAGATATTTTGCACGTGAATGACACTAAAGTGCTTAACTCGCAAAGTAAACTCTCTGACGATATTATTGTTGATACCCCAGCCTCGCTCATTGTATATCACGAAGTTAAACAACCCTTATATAACCATAAAGGCACATTAATTGGCCTCATCGGTATTTCTACCGATATTACCGCTGCTTATCATTTACGTTCAAAACTAGAGCGACTTGCTAATACCGATCCGTTAACGGGTTTGTTTAATCGTCGTTCATTTACGTCTTTTTGCGAACATGAGTTTTTTCGTGCTACTCGCTATTTTCAACCATTCTCGTTAATGATCATTGATATTGATTTATTCAAAAATGTGAATGATACCTATGGCCATTTAGTGGGTGATGAAGTGATTAAGCGCGTTGCCAATATATGCAATGAACATATTAGGGAGGCCGATGTATTGGCTCGAATTGGCGGTGAAGAGTTTGCTATTTTATTACCCGATACTGATATTGACTCTGCTTATATCTTGGCTGAACGGTTAAGAGAAGCTCAACAACAGTACGACGAACAAAAAGCTCCTTCGATAACCATTAGTATTGGCGTTGCAACCTTACGTTCTCAGGATAAAGCATTTTTAGAGATATTTAAGCGGGCAGATAAAGCGTTGTACTCATCAAAAAATATCGGTCGCAATAGTGTCAATGTCGCGTAATGGTAAGTGCTTGATAACCATTTCAGTCAGATGGCAAAGTGGGATTTCATCGCGTTTTATTCTCTTCAAACAATGCGGCGGCATCACGTAATTGTTTATAGACCTTAAAAATTGTTAATTTAAGTTGCGCACAATTAGTTATCGTGATTATCATATAGCTAAGCAAAACAAATTAAACTCAAAATTTTGAGTCATTTTGTGCGTTAGAACTCAATATGACTAGGCAGTTTTAGCCTAAATTGATCCAGTTGTCGTTTTAGATCGG
This sequence comes from Shewanella sp. SR44-4, assembly GCF_014163715.1. Lineage (NCBI taxonomy): Bacteria > Pseudomonadati > Pseudomonadota > Gammaproteobacteria > Alteromonadales > Shewanellaceae > Shewanella > Shewanella sp. SR44-4. The sequence goes on from NZ_JACJDU010000035.1 coordinate 21,045, forward strand.
TGATTTCAGACATTTCGATACCGCATTGTTCAAGAATACATAGGTGGATTTGTTCTGCTTGGGGCTGCAGTTGATGACCTTTTTCAGTTAATTGCATGCACAAGGTCCGTTCATCTAAGGGCTCGCGAATGCGCTTTAGCAGGCCATCAGTTTCGAGACGTTTTATGACCGGTGTTAATGCACCCGATTGCTGCCCGAGTTTGCTGGCCAAGGTTTTTAAACTTAGACCATCTTGCTCCCAGAGGACTAACATCACCAAATATTGAGTGTAAGTTAGCCCAATAGAGTCTAGTAACGGTTTGTACAGTTGGGTAATAGCCAATGACGTTGAATAAACAGCAAAACACAACTGATTTTCGAGTAATAGATGTTTGTTTTTATTCATATCAATCGCTTAGCTCGCAAAGTTGTTGATCATATTTGAATTGATCAACTTAAGTAAAAAGATCGTATTATTTGGCCTCGGTTGTTTATTGTACCAGTGTTTGGTTGATATCAGTATTACAGCGGTAATCAACTTTTAACAACCGAGGTCATATTGTCTTCTCAAGTACCACTTTATGGTGCTTATGTTATTTAAAGGACACAAGATGAACACTCAAAATCGTCGTATAGTACTTGCCAGCCGTCCACAAGGTGAGCCAGTGGCTAATAATTTCCGTTTAGAAACCGTCAACAAACCTGTACCAGCAGAAGGTGAGGTGTTATTGCGCGCGGTGTATTTATCGCTTGATCCTTACATGCGTGGCCGTATGAATGACGCCAAATCATATGCAGATCCAGTAGCAATTGACGATGTGATGGTGGGCGCGGCGGTATCACAAGTGGAAGAGTCTAATCATCCTGATTATAAAGTGGGTGAGTGGGTGTTAGCGTTTGGTGGTTGGCAAGATTATTTGGTCTCTAATGGTGAAGGACTGATGAAATTGGGCGATAACCCAAGCCATCCTTCTTATGCGTTGGGTATTATGGGCATGCCAGGCTTTACTGCGTATATGGGGCTATTAGACATTGGCGCGCCTAAAGCGGGCGAAACCGTTGTGGTTGCTGCAGCTACTGGGCCTGTTGGCGCAACGGTTGGCCAAATTGCTAAGTTGAAAGGCTGTCGAGTTGTTGGTATCGCCGGTGGCGCAGAAAAATGTCGCTACGCAAAAGAAGTATTAGGCTTTGATGAATGTATTGACCATAAAGCGGCTGATTTTGCGCAGCAACTGGCAACGCATTGTGATAACGGCATTGATGTGTATTTTGAAAACGTTGGCGGCAAGGTGTTTGATGCGGTAATGCCATTACTCAACACTGGTGCTCGAGTGCCAGTGTGTGGCTTAATTTCTCAGTACAACGCGACCTCGTTACCGGATGGTCCTGATCGTTTGTCATTACTGATGGGCACTTTGCTGGTTAAGCGCATTAAGATGCAAGGCTTTATTATTTTTGACGATTATGGCGACCGCTATCCAGAGTTTGCCAAAGATATGGGCCAATGGCTTGGTGAAGGTAAGATTCAATATCGTGAACAAATTGTCGATGGTCTTGAAAATATGACTACAGCCTTTATCGGGCTATTAAAAGGCGAAAACTTCGGCAAGGTTGTCATTAAAGTAAACAATCCTCTGTAATCTAAGTGATTACAACTAAACATACAGTATTTAAGGAATCACTATGAAAGTATTAATGGTATTAACTTCGCACGATAAATTAGGCGACACTGGCGAGAAAACCGGTTTTTGGTTAGAAGAATTAGCGGCTCCATACTACGCATTTACCGATAAAGGTGTTGAGGTAGTGCTAACATCTCCTAAAGGTGGTTTACCGCCATTGGATCCTACAAGTGATAAAGTTGATTTTCAAACTGACTCTACGCGTCGTTTTACAGCCGATACTAAAGCGCAAGCATTACTAGCCAATACACTCACATTGGCATCAATTGACGTAGCAGATTATGACGCGGTATTTTATCCAGGCGGTCATGGTCCATTATGGGATTTAACCAATGACAAAGACTCTATTGCATTAATTGAACAGTGCTACAAAACAGATAAACTTTTAGGTTTAGTATGTCACGCACCGGCTGCACTTAAGTACCCTAAAAAGCCAGACGGAACGCCACTCGTTGCCGGTAAAAATGTCACTGGTTTTACTAATGGTGAAGAAGAAGCTGTACAGTTAACTAACGTTGTACCGTTTTTAGTTGAAGATATGCTGCAGCAAAATGGCGCGACTTATTCTAAGGGTGACGACTGGCATCCATATGCAGTAGTTGACGGTAAACTAGTTACCGGTCAGAACCCTGCATCGTCTGAATTAGTGGCAGAGAAAATGTTAGCTTTACTAAGCTAATCTGCTGTTTAGTTTAGTGGTTACAGTTAACTGTAACTCGAAATAACAGAATACGTAGATTGATAGAAGCAAACCCAGTGAGTTGTTCATTGGGTTTATTTTTTATCACTAACAATACAAGGATGGCTTAATGATTAAACTACATCATTTAAATAAATCACGTTCAAAACGCATTATTTGGTTATTAGAAGAATTGGGAGTGGACTATGAGCTGGTTGCTTATCAGCGTGATACAACCACATTTTTAGCGCCAGAGTCGTTAAAAGCGGTTCATCCATTAGGTAAATCACCAGTATTAGAAGCGAGCGGTTATACCATTGCTGAGTCGGGCGCGATTACCGAGTATTTAATTCATACCTATGGCGCTGATAAACTGATGCCAGCACTCGGCACAGCAGATTATATCGATTACTTACAATGGATGCATTTTGCTGAAAGCTCAGCTGCTTTGCCACTATTGCTGAAAATTTTTGTTAAAATGGATGGCGCAGAAACCCGTTTTATCGGTGGATATGCCGATGCAGAAACGGCAAAAGTCATCAGCTATGTTAACGACCGCTTAGAAGATAAGTCATACCTAGTCGGTAACCGTCTTAGCGGTGCAGATATTATGATGTCGTTTATTGCAGAGCTTGTTGGCCAAAACGGTGAGTTTGACAAGTATCCTAATATTGCTAAGTACTATCAACAACTAATGAGCCATGCATCGTTTAAAAAAGCCATGCAAATAGAAGCTGAACACGATCGATAATGATTAGATTGTATCGGCACTAAAAAGACGAACTGAGTTCGTCTTTTTTCATTTAAGTGTGAGTACTGTTCATTCACATCGGCTTATCCTTTGTGATGTATTTTACGCTGTTCGGCAACTCTTGTGCATTATAAGTGGTGGTGTATTTTGGTTAAAGTTTGTTCGCTATCATACTAAGGTGTTAGTATAGGGGTCGTGTTAGTGTGTAAAAAAAGGCTAGATTATGTCGACTTTATCTGATGAAGAGCTCGCTTATTTTAGCGGTGTATTTTCGCCGGAAGATGACAGTACCGATAATGCTTTATCGAGACATTCATTAAGTGTTGCGACTGAAATACCGCAAGTGCTTGCTCATATTTTGGGGAATGCCAAATTAACCTTATTGGCAGAAATTAGTTATTACCGTTTATGGTTTCCATTAACCTTAAAGCAAGATGAGCTTGGGCAATTTTTGCCTGAGTTGGGTATTCCTGAAGTGATTGATATGCGCGGCGGTGAACGTAGCTGGCGGCTCAATAATGTCAAAAATATAAAAGTCATTGATAACGATACGGCTAAATTTGTTGAGGTACTCTCTTTATCGAGTTCAGGCATGACCATTAAAGTGCCGCAAGAACTTAACGATAAAGTGCCACGCTTAACACAGCTAATTTTACCTAATGGTGTGCACCTCGATATGGTGTTTGAACCGGTACGAACTGAAAATGGGGTAATGGCAGCAAAAATTAGTGCTGAAGGTGAATCCCGTGAAATACTGCGTCAATTTTTGTTTAGCGAACATAAGGCTAAGTATTCGCACCTTTACAAAAATATTAACCGCTAACCATAAAATCTTTGGCTAACATGGTTTTAACGGCATTGATAAATTCATCATCACTTTTTGCCTGAATTAATTGGCACAACTCATCACCTACAGTGGTAAATCGATAATACGTAAATAATAAGTGCTGATGCTTAGGTTTGAGCGACAAAGTGGCATTACACATAGTTAACTGAATATGTTCACTACTGCTTAATAGTCCGGTTTCAAACTCGCTTTTATGTAAAATTCCCGCATCGACTAAGGTAAGAATACTCGAATAAGGTAAGCCGAATTGGGACAGGCCGAAGTTAGTGTGAGTATGCTTACGAAAATATTGTTTCATCCCACCATTAATACGGTAACTACTGAGTAATTTAAATCTGGGCTCGGTATTAATTTTAACTGACATGCCTAAGGCTTTTTCAAATATCAGTGCTTCTCGAAACGTCAGTTGCAGTAATACCGCTAAAGTTCTAAGGCTAAAGTTACCTGGATTAACGACTTCACTGGCTAAAATTCTGGCCCACAAATCCTGCATTTTACGGTTATGAATTTGTTCAGCCATTTGAAAAAATTGATAGCGCCAATCTGGATCTAATTCAACTCCTGTCACATCGGATGGGGTGTAATTGAGTGCTAAGGCAAAAATGCTTTCAAGGTTGGTCTGATGCTGGCTGAGTTGCTTGCGTTGACGGTGCTCAGCACGCTCGGCAACGGAGGCTGTTGAAGGGCGATAATCTTCCTCGCTCGCTAAGCCGATAATGCGCCCGAGTAATAAGGTTTTTTTGCGTGCGGACACTTGAGTATTGTCATCTTGTGTTGCCGTCACATCAATATCAGTCATCATTAACTCCCTTTATGCATTACACTTTCGCCATGTTTGTATGGTATGACATCTGTGCTAAATCTTTTAGCGTTTTGTCATTAACGGTGACCATAAGGCTTCTTTACCAGGCTCCGGATGACGCGGCACATTGAATGCTAGTGCGAGTGAGCATACGGCAAACCCAGTGCCTATGAAGAATACTGCTTTAGGCGAACTGAGCCATAAAATGCCTAATAAAACAGGGATAATTACCGCGGCAATATGGTTAATGGTAAAGCTGACCGACATGGTTGAAGCAATATCTTGTTTATCGGCAATTTTTTGAAAATAGGTTTTCATCGCAATCGCCATAGCAAAAAGCAGATGATCAATCACATACAATCCAGCCGCAATATTGGCATCGCTGACATAAGCGTAACTACTGAAAATAATCACTAAGCCAACGTATTCGATAATTAACGCGTTACGTTCCCCCATTTTGCCAATAAAGCGGCCAATGGTGGGGGCAAAGAGTAAGTTAACGACATAATTGATTAAGAATAACGCGGTAATTTCAGACACCGAGTAGCCAAATTTTTCAACCATCATGAAGCCAGCAAACACCATAAATATTTGCCTGCGCGCCCCAGAGAAAAAGGTTAGTAAGTAATAAAGCCAGTAGCGTTTTCGAAGTATTAAGTGTTTGTGCTGAATGGAGCCAATGGCAAAACGAGGAAAATACACTGCCATAATGAACACCATGACTAATCCACATCCGCCAATAATGCTATACATCCAGATGTAATCTAGACTCAGCCAGCTCATTATTAACCAAATTGACCCATAGCCGACAAGTGCTGCAGCGGAGCGCCACGCTAACGCTTTGCCCATAAAGCCAGGTGCATCGGCTTTATCTACCCACTGTAACGTAAGTGATTGATTTATTGTCTCAAAATAATGAAATCCAATCGACATGAGTATCGTTGTTAAATACAACCCGATGACATCAGGAAACCAGCCGGTAATTCCCACTCCAATGCACAATAGTGCCAAGGATGATAAGGCAAAAGTTTGCTCTTTGATCAGCAGCAATACAAACACCGCGGTAAAAGCTAAAAATCCAGGTACCTCTCTTAAACTCTGCAGTAATCCAATCTCAGCGCCAGTGAATGCGGCGCGTTCAATAACAAAGTTATTTAACAAAGCCTGCCAAACTGCAAACACCATGGACATTACAAAGGTCATCCATAGCAGCAAATGTTGTGGATTAGTGCGCTCAATACGGGCCGATTTACCACTAAAGAGGGCAGTATTACTGATGTTTGACATTGAAAGTACTCGGTTTATAGGAGGTTTTTTGATTGTTGTTTTCCATAGTGACATAAAACAGTTTGTTAAGTGAAATGTAATCTAGTGTAAATAAAATTGCTAATCTTAATGTAAATTATAATGCGAATGGTTATCGTTTGATATATGGTTGTTGCGTTTTTTGAGGGAGTATTAACGTGACGTGTCGGAGAAACAGATGAATAAAAAGTTAACCTTGTTGGCAGTATCTGTGGCAAGTGTATTGGGTTTGAGTGGGATGCCTAATGCTCAAGCTGCAACGAATACCGAAACATTAGCCAAAGCCATTGCCAAGCAAGAAGCTGAAATTACGATATTGAAACAGCAGCTTGCTACATTAGCAGCCGAACAAAAACAACAACAGCAGCAAAACAAACAAGTGGCGACTCAAGTTGACACTGTGGTGCAACAGGCCACTAAAGCGCAAGACCGATTGAGCCGTTTTAGCTTTAACTCATATGGTAGCGCTGTTTACACCAGTGATGAATATTTCGATAACGTACAAGATACATCCGCAGAGCGACGCAGTCGTACTGATTTAGAGCGGATTGTGACCGAGTTTGGTTATCAGTTCACTGATGATTGGAGTATGGAAGTTGAAATTGAATATGAGCACGGTGGCACTGGCACTTCACTAGAATATGACGGCTTTGATGAATTTGGTGAGTTTGAATCCGAAGTTGAAGCGGGTGGCGAAGTGGTGGTTGAAAAAGCAGAAATTCGTTACCGTCCATCAAAAGCCTTTGGGGTGAAATTCGGTAACATTCACTTGCCTATTGGCTTGTCGAGCATGTTACACAAACCTAATCAATATCTAACAGTGCAACGTCACAAGAGTGAAGCTGCGATGATGCCGACCGTTTGGAACGAAAACGGTATTGGTGTTTACGGGGAAATTGCCGATTTTCATTATCAGGCACAAGTTGTCAGTGGTTTAAACTCTGAGTATTTCCGCACTTATGATTGGGTGGCATCAGGCCATCAAAAACGCTTTGAAGAAGTGAATGCTGACGATTTAGCATTTGCTGGTCGTATTGATTATGGCAATTTCAAAACTGGCAGTGCAGTCGGCGTGGCTTATTACTACGGTAATACCAGTGGTAATCGCCATAAGAGTAACAAACTCGATGTTGATGGTGCTCTTAGCATTGTGTCTGTTGCCGGAGCCTTTGTTGAAGGTCCGTGGATCCTCCGCGGTCAATATTTATATGGCTCGTTAGACAATGCTGACGCTATTACCCAGGCTAATAAAACCACCCCAGGTTTACGTCCAGGTAATTTTGCCCAACTGGGTTCAGAGTCGCAGTCGTTCTTTGTTGAGGCGGGCGTCAAACTTGATGAATGGTTTGATATTCCGATGACCGTGTTTGCCAATATCGATTATTCCAATCCACTTATGGCCGTTGAAACGGGCACCGCAACCAAGCGTTATGAAAATACTTGGAGCAGCGTGGGTATTAACTATTTCCCGATACCTGAAATTGTGATTAAAGCCGAAGGTGGTCTTCATCAAGTGGCTGTTGCCAGTATTCCTGACACCAATTTCTTTGCTTTAGGTGTGGGATATCAGTTCTCGCTATAAGCAAATTTAATTTTTCGACCTATTTTTTGATCTGTTTTTTTACATGGAGTTTTATTATGCGTTTTAACTACACTGCAATCTCACTAGCACTCGTGGCAACATTATCCGCGTGTGGCGGTTCAGGCTCGGATGACACTAGCACCCCGACAACCCCAACTACACCTACAACCGGTTTTAGTTTTGTCGCGACAGAAATGATCACTAACTTAACCGATGATGTGATTGTGGCTGGTTATGCTGATTTAGCGGCAAAAGGGGATGCCTTATTATTGGCAACCCAAACCTTACTTACTTCAACGGTGCAAGCCGATTTAGTGGCTGCACAAAATGCGTGGAAGTCGGCTCGTCAACCTTGGGAGCAAGGGGAGTCGCATATCTTTGGCCCAGTCGATTCATTGAGTATCGACCCGCATTTAGACAGCTGGCCGTTAAACACCACTGACTTACAAACCCAGTTAGCCAACAGTAATGGTTTTGATGCCGACACCATTAAAGGTTGGAATGATGACGTTCAAGGTTTCCATACCATGGAATATCTGTTGTTTGGCGATGGTGTTAACAGCAACACAAAGTTGATTGCAGATCTTAGCACCAAAGAACGTGAGTATTTAATCGCCTTAGCGGAAGTGTTCCGCGATTACACCACTCAATTAGACGATGCTTGGCAAGTGAGCCATAACCCACAAGATACTAACGCCAAACCTTATGCCGAGTTGCTTAAAACTCCTGGCGATGCCACTAACACTATTTACTCTTCTCAGTTGGCAGTTATTGAAGAATTGATCAACGGCATGATTGGTATTGTCGATGAAGTGGGTAACGGTAAAATTGCCGATCCATTCGGAGAGTCATTAACTACGGCAGACACCTCTAAGGTGGAGTCGCAGTATTCGTGGAACTCACTAACCGACTTTTCAAATAACATCATAGGTGTGCGTAACGTTTATCAAGGTGAGTTTACGGGTGGCGCTGATAAGCAAGGCTTAATTGATTTTGTGACAGCAGCTGATGCGACTTTAGCGACGCGTGTCGCCAGCGAAATTGATGATGCCATTTTAAAAATTCAAGCCATTTCGGGTAGCACTAGCATGCCGTTCCGCCAAGCGATTCTCGATGCTGATGGCCGAGCTAGAACCCAAGTCGCCGTGGATGCATTAACAAAGTTACAAGCGACGCTGCAGTCAGATATGCTGCCTTTATTATCTGATTGGAACTCATAATTTAGCTGTTACCCTCCCAATAAGGCCATGGAACGACCTTATTGGGAGGGTAAGTGTGACCAAAAAATAGAGACTCAACTCATAACAAGGTCGCATTACTGCCAAATAAACTCAATTTTAGTGTGAATGTGTGAGACAAAGATGAACAAATTATTACGACAACCATATTGGTTTGTAGCATTACTGGGGCTTAGCCTTAGTGCTTGTGGTGGCAGCGGCGATGATGAAACCTCGCCAGCACCCATTGATCCTGTAGTGACTTATCCTAGCTATACCTCAATTGTTGCTTTAGGTGGTGACACCACGACATTCGATGCCAGTAACTCTGGCCATGGCTTTTCAACGCCATCGTTAAATTTAACGGCAGATGAACTCGCGTTACATTTACGAGGTGATACCAACTTTGAAGTCTCGTTTACTACAGCGCCGAATGATCAACACCCTGAGCTTGATGGTTTAGGCCCAGTATTTAATAACGCTGACTGTAATTCTTGCCATCAACGCGATGGCCGAAATTCCACTCCCTTTTTGGCCGCAGATGAAACTCGGGTAAAACTGGGGTCGGCAGCGGGTATTTTCTTACGTATCAGCAAAGCTCCTGCTGAACCTTGTACTGTAGGAACTGCAGATAATAATTACTGTGCGCCGATTAAAGTGCCAGATTTTGGTGACCAGCTATTTCATCGCGGAGTGTTAAAAGCGCGCCCTGATTGGCAAGACAATGCATTTGTTGGTCAAGCAGATGTGTATTTGTCTTATGAGCGGCATGATGAAGTGTATGCCGATGGACGCATCATTAGTTTGAAGAAGCCTATTTTTGCGGTCGAAAATCCATATGATGCACCTGGCGAAACCAAACAAAGTGCCAATGTAACTTCAAATCTATTACAAGATGATGTGTTAATGGGTTGGCGTAACGGCATGCCTGTGTTTGGTTTAGGGTTGCTAGAAGCAATACCTGAGGCAAGCATTCTCGCCAATGTTGATGCTGATGACAGCAATAAAGATGATATTTCTGGACGGGCTAATTGGGTATTTGATGCCATAAAAGCACAAAATGGTGACAGTACTCCCGTGTCTTTAGGTCGCTTTGGTTGGAAAGCCAACACTCCAAGTGTGCGAGTACAATCGTTAGGTGCATTACGTGGTGATATTGGTATTACTAATCCGTTATTTCCTGATGAAAGCATTGTTGGCACTAGTTTACATGATTCATATTTAACACGAACTGGGTTTGTTGATACTGGTGAAGATGTTAACGGTGCGCCTGAGGCCAGTGCAGAGTTCAGTGATTCAGTGGTGTTTTATGCCGAAACTTTAGCGGTGCCAGCAAGACGTAACGTTGATAAAACGGCAGTACGCGAAGGCGCTAGGTTATTTGAGCAACTTAATTGCAGCAGTTGTCATACGCCGTCGTTTGTGACCAAAACCTCAGGTGATATTGGCGGATTACCGATGAGCGACAGCTTAAAAGGCCAAACTATTTATCCCTTTAGTGACCTGTTGTTGCACGATATGGGTGAAGGACTGGCAGATGGTCGTCCAGACTTTTTAGCCGACGGTAATGAATGGCGTACTCGACCATTGTGGGGCATAGGCTTAACTCAAACGGTTAATCCCCAAGCCGGATTTTTACATGACGGCCGTGCAGCAACCTTGGAAGAAGCCATTTTGTGGCATGACGGAGAATCTAAAACGTCTAAACAAGACTTTATGGCCTTAACGCAAGCAGAGCGTGATCAAGTTATCGCCTTTTTACAGTCGTTATAAATTGCTGTAGAGCTCAAATACCTTAGGGTCTGTAGATCTTTCAAGGTTTTTTTGCAGCGAATTGTTGGTCATTACTTACACATGAGCTACAAGGCAGAGGCTTTGTAGTGTAGTTATTCTACATTAAGAGCTGATAACGCAGTAGAAATGACCAACAAACGCTGCCCGAAGAGTTCGGCTAAAAACGTTTTACTCTTTGTTGAGCGAATTTTGCTTAGATTGCTAGGCAGCAATCCACTCGCCTCGATTAAAATGTTTTTATCTCGAACGAAATTTAACCAGCAAAGTTCAGCAGACCCTAGACATTTATGCCTAGGGTCTTTTTTTGCGCGGCAGTTCACATTGCATTACGGTAGTTCATATTGAAGTAATTGTGGATGATGATGACGTGATCTGTTTCATGTAAATTTTCGCGCCAGTGGTCTAAGATACTGTATTACTTTTAAATGATTTCATTCGAGGTCAGCATGAGCCAAATTTTACTGATCCATTCAAGTGTCCATGGTTACACTCAAAAAATATGTGAATATTTACAGCGTCAACTGGTTGAGCAAGGCGAGCTGGTCACGGTAGCACCCTTAGCGGAAGCTCCCGATTTAGCCCTATTTGATAAAGTGTACATTGGCGCCAGTATTCGTCATGGCAAACATCGCCCAGCCCTGTATCAATTTATTGAAGATCATCGTGCGGAATTGGACAGCAAACCCAGTGGTTTTTTCTCGGTGAGTTTAGTGGCGCGCAAACCCAATAAAAATACGCCGCAAACTAACAGCTATATGCAACAGTTTTTAAGTCAAAGCCCTTGGCAGCCAAGGTTATTACAGGTGTTTGGCGGTAATTTAGATTACCAAGGTTATGGTGCCATGGACCGGAATATTATTCGGTTTATTATGTGGTTAACCAAAGGGCCGACAGACCCTAATACCAAAGTTGAGTTTACCGATTGGCAAAAAGTTGATGAGTTTGCTCAGCAAATAATAGAGGCATAATTAATGGTATTAAAGCCGTTATGGCAGCGTATTGAAGCAGTATTGCATCCATTGATGATATTGATGTCGTTGTTATTAATTTGCACCAGCCCATGGATATTAATTGGACGTCAATTAAGTCCTCGCGCCAGTGTTTGGGATGTATTTCATGTTTATGGTGGCTTGTTTACCACATTGTTAGCATTGATGTTTACTTATAAAGTGTGTGCGGCCGGGCAGTGGCGGCAGTTTTTTCCTTGGCTTACCTTTGAGTTAACGCCATTGCTTGCAGATGTGCGAGGGTTAGTGCACGGTCAATTGCCACATTCTGGGGGTAAAGGTTTAATCAGTGTCATTGAAGGCATTGGGGTTATTTTGTTACTGCTGGTGGTGTGTAGCGGAGCCGGTTGGTACATAGCAGATCCTAGTAATGCTTTAGCATGGCGCGGTTATCATATTGTGTTTGCTCAGGGGTTTATTGGCTTTATTGTGCTTCATTGTTTATTGGCTCTTTTACATCTTCGCGATTTTTTTAATTAACTGTGCCTGAGTCGCTGGCAAACCGGCATTGTCATCAGCATTGTCATCAACATTGTCACCAGAAGAATGGCTTAGTTCAAATCGACCCGTTATTGGGTATTCAATTGTTGAAACCAATTTAGCGTAAACTGTATAAAACTGCTTAACCTTGCGGATTGTTGTACCAACTGTGGGTGAATTAAATAGGCGGTCGATGCGTTCATGGTTTCTGTGGTTAAGATGGCTTGTAATGTGCCTGCTTGTATTTCTTTATCGACTAAATACTCTGGCCCGACAATAATCCCTCGACCCAATAATGCCAACTGTTTAAGCATATGATTATCGTTAACACTCAAGCAGCTATTGATTAATATCGGCTGAGCATTGAAGGTCCAGTGAGTTTGTTCTGTTGCCGTTAGGCATTGGTGATGTTGCAAATCCTCAATCGAATTGGGCGTTCCGTGTTGTTGAAGATACGCTGGGGCCGCACAACAGATTTGCTGATAATCAAATAATTTTTTAGCGACCATGTTTTGCGGTGGTGTTGCGGTAGCCCTAAATGCGAGATCAAAATCGTTACGGGTTAAGTCGTGCAGGGTATAGCTGCAATCAATACTAAAATGTACCTGCGGATGCAATTGCGTAAACTCATGGCAAATATTAAGCAAATGGCGTTGAGTGAGTTGGCTGGGCGCTGTAATGCGGATCCGCCCTGAGATATCGTCGTTGTCGTGACGAATTCTTTTGTCTAGCATGAGTAAGTCGGCTTTTACTTGTACCATGCTCGATAAAATCATCTCACCTTGTGGCGTTAGCCTTACACTGCGTGTTGTACGTATGAGTAATGGTCGGCCTACTTCTTTTTCGAGTTGCCTAATCTGCTCAGATAAATAGCCTCTCGATATCCCTAATGAGGCCGCCGCTTCGGTAAAGCTAAGTTGTTTGGCGACTTCACTGAATAAGAATAATCGCTCAAATTTTTTGTGTTCACGGCTCATGATTATCACCATCAATAATATTTTATAGAGAACTGTAATCTGTTATTGGTAGATATACCAAATAATGATTTTGGTTTTTGCGGTTCATTTTTACGCTGAATCCCATACACTCATATTCATCATAATTATAAAAAGAGTATCAATATGACAGCTTTACCCTTAACAGAATTTTTACCCAATGTTAGCCCTATCGTGTATGGCTGTATGGGGCTGGGTGGCGGTTGGAATAACAATGCGATTACTCGAGCGGATATTCAGCAAGCCCATGAAGTTATTGATACTGCGCTGGATAACCAAATAAACTATTTTGATCACGCTGATATTTATACTTTTGGTAAAGCAGAGTCCGTTTTTGGCAAGATATTAGCTCAGCGTCCTGAGTTGCGTGAAAAAATATACCTGCAAACCAAGTGCGGTATTCGATTTGAAGACAGCAAGGGCCCTAAGCGTTACGACTTATCAGCTGAGTGGATTAAGTATTCTGTTGATAACAGCCTCAAGCAGCTCAATGCCGAATACCTTGATGTATTAGTGCTTCATCGCCCAGACCCGTTAATGCGACCAGCAGAAATTGCCGAAACGTTTCAACAGCTAAAGTCTGCTGGTAAGGTACGCTTTCTGGGTGTTTCGAATATGCAGCAACATCAAATTAGCGCGCTGCAGCGTATGCTTGGTGAGCCATTAGTGGTAAACCAAATTGAAATGAGTTTGCAAAAACACGCATGGGTAGACGAAACCATTTATGCGGGTAATCAAGACGGCAAAGACATCAACTTTACCCCTGGTACGTTAGAGTACTGCAATCAACATAATATACAAATTCAGGCGTGGGGCAGTTTATGTCAAGGGATTTACAGTGGCATAGCAACAGCGGAGCAGTCGACAGCCGTGCAGCAAACCAGCCAGCTTGTTGCTACGTTAGCCGCTGAATACCACACCAGCCCAGAAGCCGTGTTATTAAGTTGGTTAATGCAGCATCCTAGCCAAATTCAACCTGTTATTGGCACCACCAACCTTGAGCGTATTAAGGCTTGTGCAAAAGCCACTAACGTCTCGTTAAGTCGCGAGCACTGGTATGCATTGTATGTCAGCGCTAAAGGACATGAGTTACCTTAATCATCACTACAGCATGTTTGAGCAATACCCGAGCATTTCTCGATGCCATTCAATTAAAGGATTCTAAGACAATATGAACAAGACAACATGGGCACTATTGAGTGCAGCATTGGTGTTAAGTGGATGTCAGCAAGCAGAAACAGAAGTGGTCGCGTCGGCGGTTCAGCCTTTGCCACAACCAAGCGTACAAGCTGATATATACCAAGATTACTTACATCGTGATGTTCGGGACGATATTTTCTATTTTGTATTACCAGACCGTTTTTATAACGGCGATAGCAGTAATGATAACGGCTCAATCTCTAAACCAATTTCAGCGGGTGGTTTTGATACTAGCAGCAGTCGCGGTTTTCATGGCGGTGATATTTTAGGCATTGAACAAAAGTTAGATTATCTCCAAAACCTTGGTATTACCGCGATTTGGATGACGCCATTATTGCGAAATAAGGCCATTCAATCAGATGGCATTGCGCATCATGGTTATTGGATTGTCGACTTTACCGAAATAGACCCGCATTTTGGATCTAACGCAGACTTAAAACAGCTAATAGACTCGGCACATCAACGCGGTATAAAAGTCTTTTTTGATATTATTACTAACCACACGGCCGATGTCATCAAGTACCAAGAGTGTCATCAAGCGTCGGGAGAGTTTATTGCGCCGCAAACCCATTGCGAATACAAGTCGTTAGCTCAAGTTGAAAAGGGCGACAGTTACACGCCGTTTGTGCCGCAAGATCAAGCGAGTGTAAAAGTGCCTGATTGGTTAAATGACCCGCGTTTTTATCACAACCAAGGTGATAGCACATTCAAAGGTGAGAGCTCATTAAATGGCGACTTTAGTGGCTTAGATGATCTTAATACCGCAGATCCTCAAGTGGTATCTGGCATGGTTGATATTTACCAAAATCTGATTAAAGAATTTAAGCCAGATGGATTTAGGATCGACACGGTTAAACATGTGGACTTGTCATTTTGGCAAACGTTTAGCCCTGAAATCGTTAACTTTGCCAAGGCGCAAGGCATTCCTCAGTTTCATGTGTTTGGTGAAGTGTACGATACCAACCCTAACAACCTCAGCGTTTTTACTACCCAAGGCAAGTTACCTTCGGTATTGGACTTTGCGTTTCAACAAACTGCGGCAGATATTTTTTATCGCGGCAAGAGTCCTGTATTAGCCCAGCAATTATTTGCCCAAGATTCGTTATATCAAGATGACGACAGCCAGGCTGATTTATTGATGACTTTTTTAGGTAATCATGACATGGGCCGCACTGGCTATTTCGTCAATCAAGCCAATCCTGATGTAAGCTCAGCCGATAAACTGCAACGCAGTATTTTGTCGCATGCGTTTATGTTTTTATCTCGCGGTATTCCAGTGATTTATTATGGTGATGAGCAAGGATTTACGGGCGATGGCAATGACATTGACGCACGAGAAGATATGTTTGCATCTCACGTTGCTAGCTACAATGACAATATTTTACTGGGCACGAACGCGACGACCGCAGATGATAACTTTGACCCTAAACACCCTTTGTATCAAGCAATAGCAAAACTGAGTGAACTGCGTAAGCAATATCCTATTTTGCGTCGTGGTCAATATCAAGACCGCTTTTATCAAGCAGACAAAGACATGTTTGCATTTGCTCGGGTAGACCCTGAAACAGGGGCAGAGTTTTTGATGGTGTTTAATAGCGGTGAGCAAGCGCAGACGATTAATGTCACCCAAGAGGGCAAGCGTTATCGCTTAATGACCACATGGCCAGATGTTGTCGTGCCACCAATTGAAGATGCCGCACAGGCCGTATCAGCAGAGTTAACGGTGACCTTACCGCGATTAAGTTATGCAATTTATACCACAGCGAGTTAAGCAATAGAGATAAAAAAATGGCTATCCATTGGATAGCCATTTTTGTATTGGTTAGCACTACTGCTTTAATGCTAAGTAGTTAATGACCCCAATGATATCGTCCAAACTGCGCATTTCATTTAAATTGATAGCGTATTTATCGTTAACAATAAATGCCGGTACACTTTGTACTGCATACGACACTTGCTGTTGACGCCACATGGTTAACTTTTTATTGGTGTCTGCACTGTTTGCTACCGTGTCATATTGCTCTGCATCGACACCAAACTGAGCAAAAACATTTTTAATATCATCACGGTTATTAATTTGTGATTGGTGTTCATGTCCAGCTGCAGCGTGGTCGTGACCGCCGGTATTATCTTTGCCTTGGATCGCGCCAAACATGGCTATTTTTAACGCTTCTTTATTATCTAGTTCATGAATAACCGCTAATGCGCGCATGACTTCAGTGCCCAAGTCGCTATTCATAAAGTCGACATGTTTACTGTCGAAAGCGATTTTTTTGTCTAAACCGGCCTTGATTTCAGGCAAGTACTGGCTTTCCATATTGAAACAGTTATGGCAATAGAACGAGAAGAATTCAGTGACTTTAGGTTCACTTGGAACCATGTTGTTAGAAATCTGGGTATAGTGCTTACCCTCAACAAATGGCGTAGCAAATGTGCTAAACGAGGCGGTGATGAGCGTTAGTACTATGGCAAAATATTTAATCATGTAAACCTCAAATCTATGTTAATAGCTAATCTATGTTAATAGCGAATCAATGTAAGTAGTAAATCGATGTTAGTAGTAAATAGTCACTAGGATTCGATTAATCTGCTTGAGCTAATTAGGGTAAGTTTGTTAGCTGAATTATGACTTAAATCATCAATCAAAAAGACGCTAATTTCGTGATCGATGCGTGCTTTATGAGGATAATCCTTTAATAAAGTTCAGATATTGCTGTGAGGTTAATGATCTGTGCCAATGTCACTATTGCGTGGTCATGAGCGGTTCATTGTTGATGGGTTATGTGGCAAGGCCGATATGGCATGCTGAATTAGCAGGGATAATATAGAAGGATGAATGTAGAACAGTAATCTAAATGCTGACAACGATAATGGCTGTGGATGAAGAGTGGTCATAAGCGGTTCATTGTTGTTGGGTTATGTGGCAAGGCCGATATGGCATGCTGAATTAGCAGGGCTGATGTGGAAGGATGAATGTAGAACAGTCACCCTGAATATTTTAGTGCTGACAACGATAACGGCTGTGGATGAAGAGTGTTCAACCACGGTAGTTTACCGATCAACGCTAATCTCTGAGTGTTTGCCATGCTTCGCACACTTCTCGAAAGCGTTCAGCATTACCTTGTTCACGATCGGGATGCCATTTTAATGCTAGTTTACGCCATTGCTTGCGAATGTCTTTATTGGTTGCGGTTTCATCAAGTTCAAACACTTTTAACGCATGACCTTTGTGCATCAACTGTGTGTTAACGCCAATATACTCTTGAAAGCTAGACCAGAATGACTCAAGCATTTCCCGTACAACGTTTACGCTGGAATCATAATTGTTCCAATCGAGATAATAGTCACGTAATGCACCATCGCGAATATGTTGTATATCAGCACTGGCTGGAATGATCCGAAATATTTGGATTTCCATCGCCTTCACTTGCAACCACTGCTTGGGCATCAGTATGTCTTGTAATTCATACAAGGCGTTCATCAGGAGAAAATTGCGTTTGAATAGGTCTTTTTCGGGTAATGGGTCAAGGTTATGCATTAAACCTTTAGTTTGTAATTCACTGGCTAAATGATGCACTTTCCAACTTTGATTTGATGATTGCAATAAACTCAGCACAGGCCATATGAGCGGGTTGTCACCTTTGGGCACATTGAGTTCGTTGCTGTCCGTGGTGTTAGCCAGTCCAGTTCCGTCAGTATTGTGTAAGGTTTTATTGAGCAACATAGTGGCGTATTCATCCTGAATTGGCGATTAAATCTGCTAGTCATTAACGCCCACTATGCCATAGTCGTTTTTAATGACAAGTAGATTTATCTGCACCAATAAGCCTATTTGGCCACTCAGCGAATACGTTAACTTGATAGTATGCTTACTGATGACAGATTGGTTCCGCGTGACATGATAGCCGATACGAGCATGCTTCAAATAGGTAACAATCAATATTGAGTCATATTATGATTTGATCAACATTTTTATTTTTATGGGTTTGATCAATTAATTCCTATTCTTACAGGCAAGAAAGCTTTATTTGGTATAAAATTCTCCGCAATAAAATAATCGGGGGCTTAACCAATGACAGATAAACACTTTATTAGTGCGCAACAACTACTGGAAGATTCATTTAGACTCGCTGCACAAGTATATGATAGTGGCTTTCGACCTCAGTTTATCGTGGGTATTTGGCGCGGTGGCGCTCCAATTGGTATTGCAGTCCAAGAGTATTTTGATTTCAAGAAAGTTGAAACTGACCATATAGCCGTTAGAACGTCTTCTTATTATGGTATTGGCACTGACAAACAAGATAAGAATATCAAAGTACACGGTTTGCATTACATTATTGAAAATGCCAATGCTAGCGATGGTTTGTTGATCGTTGATGACGTATTTGACTCTGGCCGCAGTATTGATGCACTTATTGGTAAATTAAGAAAGTTCATGCGTTTGAACATGCCAACCGATATCCGTATCGCATGCCCTTATTACAAGCCAAAAAACACTAAAGTAGACCTAAAACCTGAATATTTTATTCATTCATCTGAAGATTGGTTAGTGTTTCCCCATGAAGTGTCTGGGCTTAATCCGCAAGAAATTGCTGAAGGCAAAGCTGACTTTAAAAACATCCAAGAGTTGTTTTTATAAGCTATATTCAGCAGTTGTTTAAGCGGTAATTAGCAACGAATTTACTTAGAACTTTGTTCAAAGTTTGCTAAAGTATAAAGCTATGTGAGTGCGTCAACATACTTATGTCAATGCGACAATATTAGTATGTTGGCGCACTTTTTTATCCGAATCAATGCGAAATTTAATTAACATTATGGTTTCTGTAGAATTGTTCACCCCCGAGGCGCCTGTAAAGCGCCAACTTGAACTGTTAGCACCGGCTAAAAATGCTGATTATGGCATTGAAGCTATTCGTCATGGTGCTGATGCGGTTTATATTGGCGGCCCTGCATTTGGCGCGCGTCATAATGCTGGCAACAGCGTTAAAGACATCGCTCGCTTAGCTGAATTTGCTCATCGTTACCATGCCCAAGTGTTTGTGGCGCTCAATACCATTTTAATGGATGACGAGATTGATAAAGCGCAAAAGCTTATTTGGCAACTTTATGAAGCCGGTGTCGATGCCTTGATTGTTCAAGACATGGGGGTTTTACAATTAGATCTTCCACCTATCGCGTTGCATGCGAGTACCCAAACTGATAACCGCAGCCCAGAAAAAACGGTCTTTTTCGAACAAGTCGGTTTTTCACAAGTCGTGTTAGCTCGCGAGTTGAATATTCCACAAATTCGCGACATTGCTGCTAGCACAAAAATGAAGTTAGAGTTCTTTATTCATGGTGCGTTATGTGTCAGTTATAGCGGTTTATGTAATTTAAGCCATGCATATTCTAATCGCAGTGCTAATCGCGGTGAATGTTCACAGATGTGTCGATTACCGTGTAATTTGACTACGCGTGAAGGTGAAGTATTAGCTGAAAATAAGCATTTATTATCACTAAAAGACAATAACCAAACGGATAATTTAGAAGCCTTAATTGATGCGGGCATTAGCTCATTTAAAATTGAGGGCCGCTTAAAAGACATTACTTACCTCAAGAATGTTACCGCACATTACCGTCAACAACTGGATGCCATTATTGCTAAACGCAATGATGTAGAATCTATTTCTCATGGTCGTTGTGAGTTTAATTTTACGCCCGATCCTGATAAAAGTTTTAACCGCGGTAAAACAGATTATTTTGTCAATGAACGCACTGAGGCCATTGAGCATTTTAGTTCGCCTAAGTTTATCGGTGAAAAAGTGGGCCGTATCACCCAAGTAGGTAAAGACTTTATTAAAATCGATACCAGTGAAAGTGGCAAAGACATTCATTTTAACAATGGTGATGGCTTATGTTTCTTTGTTGAACATTATGAAACCCAGCGGTTGTCTGACGATAAGCTCTCCGGTGTGCGCATTAACCGCGCCGACGGTAATACCTTGTATTTAACTGAGGTGCCTAAAGATCTTAAAATTGGCGTGATGATGTTCCGTAACTTCGATCATAAGTTTGAAGCTATCTTAAATAAAGATTCTGCCACCCGTAAAATAGCTGTTGATATGCAATTTTTTGATACCGATGACGGCGTCGGATTAACCATCACCGATGTACACGGTATAAGTGCAACCGTTACCTTAGCCTGTGATAAAGCCCCTGCGAATGATCAAGCTAAAACGGCAGAAAATCTGAAAAAGCAACTTAGCAAACTTGGCAGCAGTGATTTTGTATTGAATAAGGTTAATTTACTGACGGAGCAAATGTGGTTTTTACCTGCCTCGGTGGTAAACGAGCTACGCCGCGACGCTGTGAGTGCATTAATGGCCACAAGGGTGACGAGTTACCAACGACCAGAGCGTTGGGTGCACGATAAAACGGCGCGTTTTCCACAAAAAGCATTGAGCTTTTTATCTAACGTGGCTAACGAAAAAGCTAAATCGTTTTATCATCAGCATGGGGTGATTCAAATTGAAGATACCTATGAGAAAAATAACGTGTTGCATGATGCACCGTTAATGGTGACCAAACATTGTTTGCGTTACAGCTTTAACTTATGCCCGAAAGAAGTTGAAGGGATTAAAGCCGACCCAATGTTTTTAGACGTCGGTAAAGATAAATTGAAGTTGGTGTTTGACTGCCATAAATGTGAAATGATGATTGTTGGTTCTAACCAATTAGTGAAACAATAACCGCATCGCAGCGAGATTTTATTCATCATATTTTCTCCAGTGGCAGCATTACGCTTGCCACTGAGTTAATTTTTCAAATAAGCTGCAAAAATAACCATTAAATAGCTGCCCAAACTCGTGCGTTTCGAGTACACTGCGCGGCTGAAATTTCATGGGTTTTAGCCTGTGATACCTTAAGTAGGAAAGAATAGATTATGAGCGATAGCAAAAAGTATGCTTTACGTGTTATTCAAATTGAAAACACGTGGAAAACCGAAATCACTCGTCGTATGACATCGACTAAAACCATAGTATCAAAAAGCCAAGATGGTTTTGCGTCAGAAGCAGAAGCTACTGCATGGGGCGAGCAATCACTGCAAGGTTTTTTATCTAAGCAAGTTGATCGTAACAAGCGTAAAACTGAAAAGCACCTTAAAGCTAAAAGTTTAGCAGCGGCTATAGCTGCAGAATCTGCCGTCGATGAAGAAGAGTTATTCGATGCTGAAGATGAAGGCGATGCTGAAGACGAAGAAGACGAAGATGACGAAGAACTAAACTAACATCTTACCAACGATGTAAATGTTATCGATAAGTGTCAATTTTTGTATGTTCAGGATAGGATATACCTAATTAGAATGATTTTTAGTCAACTTATCTCTTTCTTGACCAAATAAGGATTCATTTGGATGAACAAGATTGCTGCAATTATCGGCTGCTCGGGCTGTCTAGGAATTATGTTCCTGTTCCCGAGTAGTGCATCTGCGACACTTCCAGCACTGATGGCATTTGGCGAAGATGACAACTCATCAGGTGCTATGGTGATGTCTGAGGATGTTCAAAAACTCACGGCTCTATCTGAAAAATTTGGCTTTTTACCGCCATTAGATTGGAAGCTTGCATTCAGCGATAAACGTGGCGATATGACAATGGCTGAGTTTATTCCATCCAATGAATCATTAAATGATTGGTCTCGTTTAGTCTGTATGCAGGGGTTTAAAGGCTTAGCAAATGACGTTGAACCCGACCAGTTTTTAGATTCGATGGCGGCGACATATCAAGAACATTGTGAAGGCAAAATTGTTTATCAACAGCTAGGCAGTTCTAAAGTCGATGGGCTCGAGGCTGTACATGGTTTATTAGGCTGCACCAGTATGCCTAATATTCATCATTCTTCCACAGTGGTTGAAGCGTCTTATGTTTCCAGCCCGCAAGGTGAGATGGGCTATTTTACGGTGATAAGTGATGACGAAAATGTCTACTTAATCCATAAATCCATTCGTACAGCCATTTTTACCACAGAGACAGCTCCTATCACTATCGATAATTATCGTAACTTCATGAGCCAACCTTAACGTCGACATTTATCGCTAACATTGACGACATATTCATATATTAGCGCTGTGTTGATATAATTAGTGCCGTGTTGATAGCGTTGTTGGCCATTTCTAGTGTCACTCTCGTAACATGTTGAATGCCCGACAAGTTGAATAATCTGCGAGTTAAGCTTTTGTTAGTATCAACTTCACCTTAGGATCCGTTATAATCGCCGCGCTAATATTTTGGGATGTCACTCATTAGTCAGACAGTACTATGGTACTCAATGTTAACGCAGACATAACAACAGATATTTTTCAATCATGAGTTGAATATCAACTTATGATAATTTAATAGTCAATCTTTACGGTGCTTGCTTTGAAACGATAGACCAAAGCAGGATAATCGGGAAACCAGTGTAAATCTGGTACTGCCCCCGCAACGGTGATTGGTGAGAGTCAGGTGCGCAATAACCTTGCGTTAATCATCTCGACTCGCGTGCGTTTACCTTTAGTGTAACGCCATAACCTTAGTCCGGAGACCGGCCTTAAAGGTGATTTCGATGATTTCGGTGGGCAGATCTCGAAATGTAATGTGATACCGCTTGTGGGCTTATTTATAGAACCTTTCTGTAGAATAAGGCCCAAGAGGAGTTTTATATTGCGGCGTTATTGCCCCATTTTTCCTTTCAGGAGTTAAAGGTAAATGGGTACTAAACCAACAAAAATTGCACTGTTATTAAGTGCTGTCTTCAGTGTCGCAAGTGTTAATGCTGTTGCGATTGAATCAGTTGTTACATCCCCCTCGTCTTCGGCTATCAGCATGGATGAAACCATTGTGGTTATTGGCCGAAATGCTGCTAAGCCATTAAATATTGCTGCCAATGTTAATGTCATTGATGCTGCTGATATTCAAATGAGCGGCGCCACCAATTTAACCGATTTATTACGTGGACAATCTGGTATTCAGGTGTCGGATAATAACTCGGGCAGTGTATTTTCTATGCGTGGGTTTTCTGCATCACAAGCCGCTAATAACACGCTGATCTTAGTCGATGGACGCAGACTGAATAATATTGATATTGCGGCACCGAGCATTGAGTCGATCCCGATTAACTTAGTTGAGCGTATTGAGATTTTATCAGGCAGTGCAGGGGTACTATATGGTGACCAAGCTGTTGGCGGCGTGATCAATATCATTACCAAAGCACCGACAGAAACGGGTGGTGGTTTACAGGTTAGTGGTGGCAGTTTTGATACCTATGAAGCTAAGGGCGATATTTCAGGGGCTATCAATGATGCATGGCGTTACTTTTTAGCGGCCAGTTATAACGAAAGCGATAATTACCGCGATAATAATGACAATGAAACTAGTTCTATTCTAGGTCGCTTACAATATCAAACAGATACCGAAGACTTCTATGTTGAAGTGAATCATTTTGATAACGATCGCCAAGCACCAGGCGCGCTAACGCTGGCGCAGTACGAAGCAGATCCTCGCCAAGTAGCATCATTTTCTGAAGGTGAATTCTCTCATGAAATAACCACAGCATTGCGCAGCGGTTATCAATACCAGCTGAATAATATTTGGGCCTTAGGTGCTGATTTAACCTACTCGGATACATCAACCACGAGTCTGTTATTTGGTGGAGCAGGGCGTATTGAGCGCGACTTATTAAGTTTCTCACCTAAAGCTACTGCTAACTATCATTTAGAACATGGTGATTTAAATTTTGTTGCTGGTATTGATGTGAGTAAAGGTGAAGCTGATTTCGATACACTTTATACGCAACGAAATAATGAACAAACACAAAAGAGCGCTTATGTGCAAGCATCGGTACCGATAACGCCGACGTTATCTTATGTTGTTGGTGGTCGTTATTCTGAAGTGACTGACGATTTATATGACCAATTACTTTATCCGAACCGTATTGAAATCGATAATGACGCCCATGCGTTGGAGTTAGGGTTAAATTATCGCCCAAGCAGTGAACATCGTTTTTATGTCCGTGCAAATGATAACTTCCGTTTTGCCAAAGTCGATGAACAAGCTTACACCCCGCTTGATGTACAAGGTTTAAATCCACAAACAGGCCGTTCTTACGAAGCAGGTTGGGACTTTACCACTACAACTCAAACATTAAAAATCAATGCTTATCAACTTGAGTTAGAAGATGAGATTGTTTACGAAGGCGGTCGTACAGATGGGCCTTATGGGGGGGGGGCTAACGTAAACGCCGATGAATCTCGCCGTTTTGGTGTAAGCACTGCTTATGATGTGCAGTTATCAAATGACTGGCTGCTAGGTGCTTCGTACGACTATATTGATGCAGAGTTCACTCAAGGTGAGAACGACGGTAAAGCGTTATCTTGGGTGGCAAAACATTCAGGTAAAGCCTTCGTAAGCTATGATTTTGCTGATAATTGGCAAGCGTTTGTTGAAGGCGTTTACACTGGTGAGCGTTACATGGAAGGCGACAACAGCAATACCGGTGATAAGTTAGACAGTTACGTGCTAACAAACCTTGCGCTTAACTATACCTATTCAGGTTGGAATGGTAGCTTACGTGTAGATAACTTGCTTGATGAAGATTATGTTGGCACTGGTTATTACTCGGCTTATGGCAGTGGTTATTATTCTGGTACGGGTCGCTCAATTAGACTGACTGCGGGTTATCGTTTCTAGATTATCTTTTTTTAGCGGATAACCTTTCGAAAGCCAGTAAACTATTACTGGCTTTCGTTTTAATATATCGTTAAATTAATGAATAAAGTGATTTATTCTAAGAAAAGGTAATTGATGAATATGACTAATCTTGAGCAACAAGTCCTTACTCAAGTTCAAGCTATTATTGGCAATGAAGAGCAAGTCATTGGTCGTCGTGGCATATTAATTCCATTAAAAAAATCTCTGATTAACGAAGCAGATATTCGAGTCGTTATCGATATCATTTCAGCGGATCCTGCTTTGGCAGCACATTTATTGTTACGCAGTAATACCGCGCAAACAGCAGGTGTCATATCAACAAAAAGCCGTAGTGTAAAAGATGCCTTAATCCGTTTGGGCCAAGTGAACATTTATCGCTACGCGTTTTCGTTTTACCTTAAAGAAAGACTTGATGAACTTTCTGAGCCTTACAAAAAACTGGTTCAAGGCTATTGGGCATTAAATGAAACCATTGCGGTGGATTGTATACAACTGTTACGTGAAGACAACGACATTGGTGTAGGCACTAAAATCGATGCGGATGAAATGCAAACATTAGCGTTGTTTAGTGTGTTTGGGCAGGTGATTGCGTTAACCGCTTTTGCTTATTTAAATGCTGAGTTATCTCGACCAGTATCGTTAAAAGTATTGAAGTCGCTTATTGATAAACAACAACAGCAGTTATCGCTCGAAGCATTTGCGTCATTAGGGCTAGATGATGATTTACGCGAAGAATTTTTGATTGCACATAACTTACGCCAAACACAAAACCCTGATTCTCCAGGACTTGTGCTTCGACGCGTACTATCTAAACGAGGTTTATTAATCAACCCGTTGTAGATTTATGCCTTCACTTGCTACCAGTTCGAGCCACTTTTGGATTAAATTTGCATTAGTGGCATCGCGACGATAGGCCCCAAACAAAGGACGTTTTAGTCCTTCTGCTCCTAATTTTACCGCAGTAAGGCTTAGCCCCTGACTCTCTCGGATAGACCAAGTTGGTAGGGTTGCTACGCCATCATTACAGGCTACTCTTTGTAATAGCATGGAGGTTAAATCGCATTGCTTTTGCTCGCCAGGTTCAATGCCAGCGGGCTCTAAAAAGTGTTTGTATATGTCTAAACGCGCTAAAGGCACGGGGTAACTGATTAAGGTTTGCTTTGCCAATTGCGCTGGCGTGACAAACGCTTGTGCCGCTAATGCGTGATCACTAGCAACGACTAACTTTACTTCAAAATCAAATAGATGCTGATATGCGACGCTATGTCCTGGCACAGGGTCAGATGTTAGCACTATATCTAAACTCCCCGTCTCCAACGCATTGAGTGAATCAAATAAATGACGGCTCGAAATGTCAATTTGAGTTGCTGGCGCATGCTGTTTAAATTGCTCAATAACGGGCATTAACCAACGAAAACAACTGTGGCATTCAATGCCGAGCTTAAGCTGTTGGCTTTCACCTTCTAAACCGCGTTTAAGATCTGACTCGGTTGCAATCACTTTCGGTAAGATTTCTTCCGCTAAATTCAGCAGACGTGAACCTTCGTGAGTAAACGTTAACGGTTTACTTTTACGAACAAAAATAGTTGAGTTAATTCGTGTCTCTAACTCTTTTATTTGATGAGAAAGCGCCGACTGGGTTACAAACCGTTTTTTAGCTGCACCCGCTAAACTGCCACTTTCCTTTAACGCCATCAAGGTGCGAAGGTGTCTAAGCTCTATCATTTTCTCTCCACATGAATCTTGCTCAACTAGCTGATGAAATCAATTCGATTGCTTGACAGCAGAGTAACACAATAAACTTCTAGACGTCCAGACGCCTATGTAGCTTTTCTACATAAATGGCTATAAATTTTTGCTCAACGAAAAGGAAAGCAGTATGAAAATTTCAAGTTTAGGATTTCCCCGCATAGGACGTCAGCGTGAATTGAAGTTTGTTTTAGAACGTTATTGGCGCGGTGAAGCAACATTAACGGAGCTGAAAAACGTTGCCAGTGAATTAAAACGCACTCATTGGCAGTGGCAAGCAGATGCGGGTGTTGAATTACTGCCAGTAGGGGATTTTGCTTATTATGACCAGGTGCTAACCCTGAGCGCGACCTTAAATGTGATCCCCGATCGTCATCGGGCCACTCAAGCTGATGGCAGCCCAGCCGCTGTCGATATTGACACCTTATTTCGCGTGGCTCGTGGCCGTTCGCAAAGCGGTCAACATGCGTGTGCGGCAGAAATGACCAAGTTTTTTAATACTAACTACCATTACCAAGTGCCAGAACTAAGCGCTGATCAAACATTTGAGATTGCCTTCGAACAATTGTTTGATGAAGTCACAGAAGCACAGCAATTAGGTCATCAAGCAAAACCTGTGCTGCTCGGTCCGGTGACGTATTTATACTTATCTAAAAGCCTTTCTGAGTTTAATAAGTTGACGTTGTTACCGCAGTTATTGGTTGCCTATCAACAAATTTTGTCTCGTTTTGCTGCCCAAGGTGTGAGTTGGGTACAGCTTGATGAACCGGTATTAGCGGCAGACTTAACCGATGAGTGGCAGCAAGCCATTAGCCACAGTTATCAAACGTTAGCGCAACAAAAGCCAGCATCATTAAAGGTTTTACTCGCCAGTTATTACGGTTCTATTGCCCATCATCAAGCATTGGTGAGTGCATTACCGGTTGAGGGGCTACATCTTGATTTAGTCACCGCGCCAGAACAGCTTGATGTGTTTGTTAATGCTTTAGGCGTTCAGCAGGTACTTTCTGTTGGGGTGGTTAATGGCCGTAATGTGTGGGCTGCTGATGTTGATGTGATTGCACAGAAGGTAACCGAGTTAGCGACCACGTTAGGCGATCGTTTGTGGATTGCACCTTCATGTTCATTGTTGCATTGTCCTGTGGATGTCGAGGTTGAAAGCCAATTAATTACGCCATTACTTGGCCAATTAGCTTTTGCGAAACAAAAATTATTTGAACTTAACGAAATTCATCAATTAATCGTTGAGCAAGGTTCAGCAACTAGCCAAGCGATTATTGATCGTTGCCAGCAACGCCGCTTGGCAAAAGCTGCCGCAGCTAATCAACAGGTTGTAGAACGTGTGTCGCAGCTAACCGCTGATGATTTTGAACGTAACAGTCCATTTGCCCGCCGTATCATTGCCCAACAACAAAAGTTAGCGCTGCCATTATTACCCACAACCACCATAGGTTCATTTCCGCAAACGCCAGCTATTCGGGGGTTACGCAGTCGCTGGCGTAAAGGCGAAATCAATGACAATGATTACCGTTCACAGCTTGAGCAAGTCACTCAAGACACCATTTCTCGTCAACTTAAATTGGGTATCGACGTGCTAGTTCACGGCGAAGCTGAGCGTAATGACATGGTGGAGTATTTTGGTGAACAATTAGAGGGCGTTGGGTTTACTCAATTTGGTTGGGTGCAAAGTTATGGTTCTCGTTGCGTTAAGCCGCCGTTAATTTATGGCGATGTCTCTCGCCCCAAACCAATGACGGTCGACTGGGCTACCTATGCGCAAAGCTTAACCGACAAGCCCGTTAAGGGCATGCTAACGGGTCCGGTGACCATTTTACATTGGTCGTTCGCTCGTGAAGATATTCCACGTAAAGATATTGCTAACCAACTTGCATTAGCAGTACGTGACGAAGTGGTCGATTTAGAAAGTGCAGGTATTGGCATTATTCAAATTGATGAACCTGCATTTCGTGAAGGTTTACCGATTAAACAAAGCCAATGGGCAGATTATTTAACCTGGGCGGTGGATGCGTTTAAGTTATCGGCTGCAGGTGTTGAAGATGCAACTCAAATCCATACACACATGTGTTACAGCGAGTTCAATGACACCATTAATGCCATAGCGGCGATGGATGCTGATGTTATCACCATTGAGACGTCACGTTCGCGTATGGAGCTACTGAGTGCCTTTGAAGACTTTCATTATCCTAATGAAATTGGCCCCGGTGTGTATGACATTCATTCGCCAAATATTCCAACCGTTGATGAAATGGTCGTCTTAATAACTAAAGCGTCGCAAAAAGTGCCGGTGAAACAGTTATGGGTTAATCCTGATTGTGGTTTAAAAACCCGTACCTGGGATGAAGTTGAGCCCGCGCTGCGGAATATGATTGAAGCGACTAAAGTGCTTCGACGTCGGTTCTAATTGGGATGAACTCGTTATAGATAACATTGATTTAAATGAAAATAATTTATCAATATTAGCTGGCAGACATGGCGAAGCCAAATGTAGACTTGGCAATTGTATGTAGTTGTATGTAGTTGAGTTTGGTTGTTCTCTGTTGAGAGTAGTTGAAAAAAACTTATCTTAGGGAAAAACGGTGTGAGCCCCCCCGGATTCAACGGCTTACCGTTATCTGTTTATTATTCAACGATACTGCGGTGAATAGCGCTATTGTTTACTACACTGAAACTAAAGATGTGCAGTTAACAATAGGAGCTATTATGAGTCACACTTATAAAGTCATTGAACTCGTGGGATCATCACCAATAAGTTCAGATGAGGCGGTCAAAAATGCGATTGCAGAAGCCAATAAAAGTTTACTACATTTGCGTTGGTTTCAAGTTATCGAAACTCGTGGTCACTTAGAAGAAGGCCTAATTGCTCATTGGCAAGTGACCATTAAAGTGGGTTTTACCTTAGACTCTAATGCCTAATGCCTAATGCCTAATGCCTAATGTTTATTTTGTTTATGCGTCTCTTGGTAAACCCTTTTGTATTGATCTGATCACTCGTTGAGTTTTACGTGAAAGCGCCGACTGTGGCGCTTTTTGTATTTGTTGAACTAATGCCCATTCAATATGCTCAAGTACCATATCATCCACTTCTTCACTGTGTTTACGTTGCTCTAACGCATTAATAATGGCCGGATTAGCAGGGGCATTACCTAATGCAATCGCGATATTACGTAACCAACGTTTATGACCAATTCGTCGAATCGCACTGCCTTCTGTTTGGCTGAGAAAATAAGTTTCAGACCAAGCAAATAGAGTCAGTAAATCGGGTTGAATAAGCGCACTGCGAGTATGAAAATCAGTTTCTTTTGTCAGTGGTGCTTTAGCATTGACTGGGCACACTAGCTGGCAGTCATCACAGCCATAAATACGATTGCCTATAAGCGGGCGAAACTCTTCTGGGATAGCGCCCTGTAATTCAATGGTCAAGTAAGAAATACAACGTCTTGCATCGACAACATAGGGTTCGACAATCGCATCAGTTGGGCATGACTTTATGCAGGCTACGCAAGTGTTGCAGCCTTCTTCAATCGGGATATCTAACGGTAACGGTAAGTTAATGAGTAACTCGCCAAGAAAAAACCAGCTGCCTGCATCTGGGTGTAAAATTAACGAGTGTTTGCCTGTCCAGCCTAGTCCTGCTTTATCGGCTAATGGACGTTCTAAAATAGGTGCAGAATCCACAAAAGGTCTAAAATCAGTCGTATCAAAGTCGAGCTGTTGGCAATACTGGTTAATTTTATCGCCGAGCTTTTTAAGCCGTTGTCGGATGAGTTTATGGTAATCACGTCCACCCGCATAACGAGAGATATAACCAAGATTTGGGTCGGTTAAATTACTGGCAAAGCCAGCGTCAGGCGGTAAATAGTCCATCCGAGCACAAATCACTCTAATGGTTCCGGGATGTAACTCAGCGGGTCTAGCACGCATCATTCCGTGATTAGCCATGTAAGCCATCTCACCGTGATAACCTTTATCTAACCAGTCTTGTAATGCTGCCTCATGCTGAGTTAAGTCGACATCAGCAACACCAATATGAGCAAAGCCAAGTTCTTTACCCCAAAGCTTGATTTGCCTATTGAGCACATCAAGTTGAACCGCGGTCAATGGACAGGGCTCAGTTGTTAGATCGGTTCCTAGATCAGGAGTAGGATTTGGAGTTAATACTGGGGTCGTTGTTGTCATAACACTGTCATTGAGTAAACACGCAGAAATTATACGCGTTTTACTCAGCTTTGACACAATTACGACCCGCAGCTTTGGCTGAATAGAGTGCTTTGTCCGCTTTTAGCAACAACGGAGATAACTCTGTTTCATTACTATAACTCGCCACTCCAGCACTGATGGTTTGATGTAAGTTCGGCGAAATCTGAGTCCAGTCGTAATCAGCAATGGTCTCAATTAACCGATTAGCGATTTCAATGGCTTTCGCTTTGTCGATATTAGGTAATAAAATCAAAAACTCTTCACCACCAACACGTCCAACAACATCGGTATCGCGCATCATACTAGTACTAATAGAGGCCAGTTTTACCAGTACTTTATCGCCCATGTCGTGGCCTAAAGTGTCGTTAACGATTTTAAAGTGGTCGGCATCAAAAGAGATGATTGAAAAAGGTTTACCCGACTGTTGTGATGATTTCAGGAAATAATTGCCTTGAGAATAGGTGTCACGTCTATTGGAGAGCTTAGTGAGCTCATCAGTTAGGGCTAAACGTCTAAAGAGCTGTTTTCGCATGACTTGCTTGTAAGCAAACATTGATACGATAATTAAAATAATCGCAACTAAGATTATAATGATGATTTGCATGCTTTCGTTACGCTGTAAAATCTGTAACTGTTGTTCTTTATCTTTGTCGCGTTGTATTAACCATTCGTTTTCGGTTTGAATTTTGTTGGTGTTAAAGCGCGCTTGCATTTCTGAGTTGCGATCAGACATATTTTGCTTATCAAGTGCCATGTGCATTTTAATAAATTTTTGTAATGTTTTTAATGCGTTTTCAATATCACCTTTAGCTTGGTAGATATCGCTTTTGAGATAGATGTTTTCATTTTCACCGCGTTCATTGCCACCACGGTTAAAATCAATTGATGCAAGCTGACTGTATTCAAGTGCCTTATCTAATTCATTTTTAGCTAAATATACTTGTGCTAGGTATAACATTAATGAGCTATGCGGCCCATCATGACTGACTGGGATTTCTTTTTCTGCTTCCTTTAACAGCACTAGTGCTTCATCTATTTTATCTAGCTTAATCAGATTACCTGCAATATTGGTTTTGGCATCTGCAATCGCAACGTTATCTTTTTGGGTTTTCCAGAAGGCGAGCGACTGTTTAAATCGAGCTGTAGACTCATCGATACGTCCAAGCTCTAAAAGTGAAAATGCGATCTGATTATTGATGTTATCAGCTTCTATTTGTTGATTGGCCTTAAGGTAAGCTTGTTCAAGTTTTATTTGGTATTTAAGAGCGGTTTCAGCATCACCAAAACGCCGATAACTTGCAGCAAGTTCACTCAAGTTATCATTTGCCCAATAAGTTAAATTAAGATTTTCATACAATTGTTGCGATGTAATTAAATCTTCTAATGCAGATGAATAGTTGCCTTGATAGGACAGCATTGCCCCTCGAATGCTGCGACCGTCAGCGATAAGTCGAGGATCTTCAAGTACGTATGCATTATTTATTGCATTAGAAAGATCGTCCAGAGCTTCGTCTAATTGCCCTGAAAACTGTTTGTAATAGCCCAAACATAATAATAAATCGGTATGAATTGCGGATGGATAGGGTTCTGAATATATCAGCAGTTGCTGCTCTGCATACTTAATGGCGTTGGTAAGTTCACTCTCTGTAGTAGAGGGCTGGTTCCAGCAGTATAAACGGACATAGAGTTTTTGACGGATCTCATCGTCAGAGGCAATGATCCGCTTATATTCGTTGAGTAGCTTTTCGCCAGCGATCTGATCAATATAATCAGCTAAATCTATTTTTTTATAGATAGCATCAGCTTTGTCGTTGTCGTAATAAGCGGCAAAGACTGAAGTAGGTAAAAAATATATTGCGATAAAAATGGCAATAAAAAAGTGAAAATTTAGTGATTTGTTCAAAATAATAAGCTGCTTTTTTATTTGTAGTTTTTTGTTGGCAACAATAATCATTGTGTAGGCATAGTTATAGCACTTTTATATACATCTTTACTATCGATGAGCAATTATTGTGCACAACAGGTGTTTTATCAAGGATAAATTGATGTGACCTGCAGATTAAAGTCCATATTTAGAGACTGATCTGCTCATTAAGTTAATATATCGGCGGAGTATTACTTTAAAAACTGATAATACAAACAGTAAAAAATCATGTCATAATTGGATTAGCTTGTTTTCATTTACATGAGTAAAAGACATATCACTGCATAGATATGGCATTAAGAGTGCGTTTGTTCTGGCCTAATTTCAATAAATAATTTGATTATTATGCCATCAAACATTCTGATGCCAATCCATGTGTAGAATGTTAATTGAGAGATAACCATGACCAAAGTTGACCCGCAGTATCAAGAAGTAGCAAAACAAATTTCGTATAACGTAGCAAACAAAGTACTGCCGATGGACAAGTTACCTGAAACATTACTTGAGGCCTATGAAGGCTTGTTTAGCGAACTTATTGAAGATAAAGCCAATACATTTACTCATGCTTGGGATGCATTACCTGCGAGTGCGCAAAAGTTAATGACCAAAGCAGAGTTTCATGGCTTTTATATTGCCAATGCGTGGATGCAGTTAAGCCGTGTTGCGCAAGAAATTGCTGATAGTGCTGACTCTGAAGAAGAGATGAATAATAACGAATATGATGGTGTCTTCGGACGCTTAGCTGAGCAGTCGTTGAAAGAGTGTTTACGTAAGCTTAAAAAAGCGCGCACCGACCGCCCATTGTTGAATAGTTTTAAGCTAGTGATGTCGGCATAAATTTACTGTTATTACAGACATAAAAAATCCCAACTTAGGTTGGGATTTTTTTATGGTTAAAAAGCGCATAACCTTTTCAATCAATGAGTTTCACTATCACACTAATGACAATCAGCGCTTTACAATTCTAAAGCGCTGAGTCGTACTTAATCATTGTTAGAATGAGGTACGTTTGTAACGACGATATTCAGGTTCCCAGAAGTTAGCCTCAATCGATTGTTGCAGTAACTCATCGGTACAAGGTAATGCTAAACCTTGATCAATAGCTGCTTTAGCAACAGCAAAAGCAATATATTTACTAACAGTTTGAATATCTTCAAGGCGAGGTAATAGCGAGCCAACACCGTCTTTACCTAATGGTGAACATTCCGCTAAAGCACGACTTGAAGCCATTAACATTTCATCCGATACACGCCTTGCACCACAAGATAATACACCTAAGCCAATACCTGGGAAGATAAAGCTATTATTACATTGTGCTATCTCAAAAGTTTCGCCATTGACTATTACTGGTTCAAATGGGCTGCCCGTTGCCACGAGTGCTTGGCCCGATGTCCAATTAAGGATGTCCTTAGGAGTCGCTTCTACACGGCTTGTCGGATTCGATAATGGGAATACAATTGGGCGTTTACAATGGCTGTGCATTGCCTTAATGATTTCTTCAGTAAATAACCCTGGAGAGCCTGATACTCCGATAAGTACCGTTGGTTTAGCATTGTTAACTACATCAAGTAACGAGATATTGTCACTGTAATTGTCCCATGCTTCTATCGTGGCACAAGGTTGAGCTAGCTTCTGTTGGAAAGGGAGTAGGTTAGGCATGTTATCGAGTAATAAGCCCCAACGATCGACCATAAACACTTGTGAGCGAGCTTGTTGATCGCTAATGCCCTCAGATACCATTGTCGCCACAATCGCTTCGGCAATACCACAACCAGCGCTACCCGCACCCAAGAAGGTAATACGTTGCTCGCTAAGTTTACTGTTAGCGGCTTTACAAGCTGCCAGTAGTGAGCCTACCGTAACGGCTGCAGTGCCTTGAATATCATCATTGAAACTGCAATATTGATCTTTATATCGTTCAAGTAATGGCATGGCATTTTTTTGTGCAAAATCTTCGAACTGAATTAAGGCATCTGGCCAGCGACGGCTGACTGCTTGCATAAACTCTTCAACAAATTCAGCATATTCATCACCGCCAATACGCTGATGACGCCAGCCCATATACATAGGGTCTTCAAGAAGTTGTGGGTTATCAGTACCAACATCTAAGGTCACCGCAAGACAATACGCCGGGCTTATGCCGCCACAACTGGTGTATAGCGATAATTTACCAATTGGGATCCCCATACCGCCTATGCCTTGGTCGCCTAAACCGAGAATACGTTCTCCGTCCGTCACCACGATGACTTTGACTTTATGGCGGGTTGAGTTATTTAAAATATCATCAATGCGATCTTTGTTAGGATACGAAATAAATAAACCGCGGTTACGACGATAGTTTTTTGAGAAACGTTCACAGGCTAAACCAACCGTAGGCGTGTAGATAATTGGCATCATTTCACTGATGTTATTACGCACTAAACGATAAAATAAGGTTTCGTTAGTATCTTGAATGTTGCGTAAATAAATGTGCTTATCGAGATCATTGGTGAAGTTTTTAAACTGTGCGTAAGCACGAGCGGCTTGCTCATCAATGGTTTCAATGACCCAAGGAATGAGGCCTTCGAGGTTGAAATAAATTCGTTCTTCTTCACTAAATGCACTGCCTTTATTAAGCAGGGGTGATTCAAGAATCGCTGGGCCGGCAAAAGGAAGATAGAGGGGGCGTTTGTTATCGTCCATGGGGAACCTTAATGTGTGAGATCCAGTTAGATCGTTATTAGAATTGGGCTGGTTTTTTGTGCTTGTAGATTATCACGTCTGATCTTTTTTGTGGTCTGTTAAGTGAGTAAAATCACATAATTGTTAGGTACTTTTACTCACCTCTCACTATTGTGTCATTGCTATGTGAACAATCGTATGGTGTAAATACAAAATTATTATTGTTTAAATGTAAATCTCACAAACAAAAATGCGCAGTCTAAGCTACGCATTTATAAAGCATTATCTCAACAACTTGGCAGGTTTTACTTACCGCGATGTTTGATTGATAAACCTTTAACGAAATTTCTTAATACCTGGTCGCCACAAGGTTTATAGTTTTTATGATCAGGGTTACGGAATAGCGCACCTAGCTCAGATTTAGTCATTGAAAAATCTGCTAAAGCTAATGCGGCAATAATATCTTCTTCACGCATTTCAAGCGCAACGCGTAATTTTTTGAACATAAGGTTGTTAGTCAATTGCTTTAAAGGTGCTGGTACTTCAGCTCCTGGCTTTAATCCACGATTTTGAATGATCAAACCATCTAAGAATTGACACATTAATGTGTCATTACACGCTTGATAACCTTCTTCTTCCTCTTTTTTCAACAGCGCAATAATTTGCTCTGAAGACATGTCTACTTTGGCTTGGCTGAAAATGTTAATCATTTTGGCATTTGAATAGTCAAACACAAAGCGAATACGGCGAAGAATATCATTGTTAATCATAAGGTTCTCTGGCGCGGATGCGCATAAATGGTTTAGGTCAATTGACGAAACACTAGTATAACGGGTAATCATTGATTAGTCAGATTAATCCTGCTTGAACTGCAATCGATTTCTAACACTGCTAGTGCCGCTTCGCTGCTAGGGCGGCCTTCGGTCTGCTGGTATCGCTTCGCTGCTAGGGCGACCTTCGGTCTGCTAGTGCCGCTTCGCTGCTAGGGCGACCTTCGGTCTGCTGGTATCGCTTCGCTGCTAGGGCGACCTTCGGTCTGCTAGTGCCGCTTCGCTG
>NZ_JACJDU010000036.1:0-19371 GCF_014163715.1 Shewanella sp. SR44-4
AGCAACAATACCGTTAGCAACAATACCGTTAGCGATAATACTGATAGCACAGAAATTACTGATAGTACAAAAATTACTGATATCAAACAACAGTTAGCCACATTAAGCTCACCACAACAACGCATTGACTTTTTACAACAACAGCGACCACAAAGTGCTCAATGGCCGATTGAACAGCAAGGCCAGTTATTGCATTTACTGGCAATAGAGCAAGAAGTTAACAGTGATCTTGTTGCTGCAATTAACAGCTATAGCCATGCCATTAAATTACTTACACCACATCCTCTTAGCAAAGAACTGGTCAAAAGCTATCTCGAACGCTCATTCATACTTTACCTTCAAACTAACGACACCCAAATTTATTGCCCAGATCGTGAAGTGGCGATTACATTAGCCCGTCAGCTTGGAAACGTTGATATCTTGGCCGAAGTGTTAGCGCAAAGTGCGTATTGCCATAATAAACCAAGTGATTTTGGCGAAGGTCTCAAAAGGTTAAATGAAGCTTTAGCGTTAGCACAACAGCATCAATTAGGACTGAGTCGTCAAGCGATGATATTCAATGCCACGGCTGCTATCTATCGTGACAATGGTTTAAACCGTAAAGCCTACGAATACTTTAACAAAGCCTATGACTTTTGGGAGCAAGCCCAAGATAAACAAGACATGTTTAATATGTTGCATAACATGGTGGGCGAATCGATTAAATTGGCCTTGTGGGGGGAAAATAAAGCTCATTTAGCCCAAATGCAGCAACTGGTAGAGCAATCGCCAGAGTTTGCTGATTTTGATTTTTTCTATCAATTTAATACGGGTATTAGCTGTTGGGCTCAAGGTTTATTTCAAGAAGGTATAGATCATTTTTTACGCGCACTTGAAGTGCAAGATACAACCCAAGAAAAATACTTTGTCGACGCTACGCATGCATGGTTGGCATTGAGTTATTTTCGCCAACAACAACCAGATAAAGCTTTTAAGTATGCTGAAATATTTTCTGGTTCGGCGACTTATGACGGCCATTCCAATGAACTGAAATTGATGATTGCGGCCATTATTGATTACGCCAATGGGTCGAGTAATCTGGGCATGAATAAGCTTTTGGATACCATCGATTTACAAAAAAAGAACTTTGCTAACATCATAAATAACGATGTGGTTAATTCATCATTAGACCATAATCTTACCGTGGCTGAGTTTAATAACCGCCTGCTCGAAAAGCAATTGGCCATCAATAAGCTGAATTTGGAAGCCGAAATCGATACTCAAAAAATCACTAACTTATCAATGGCAATCGCGGTGCTAATTGCTTTGGTGTTATTAGTGCTGGTCATTTTCTTGTGGCAATCTCGCCGACAATTTAAACGTCGCTCTCAAACGGATTATCTGACTGGCATTGCTAATCGACGTCATACTTTTGAGCAGGGCAAAAAGCGCTTTAATCAGGCTAAAAAACATCATCGACCACTCGCCGTTATTATGTTCGATATAGATAACTTTAAAGTCATTAATGATCATTATGGCCATGACGTTGGTGATTTAGCCATAAAAGCGTGTGGTAGACGTGCACGTAATTGGCTCAAGAAAAACGATATTTTAGGCCGCATAGGTGGCGAAGAGTTTTTAATTATTTTACCCGATACAGAGCAAGCACAAGCCGTTGACATAGCCGAGCGATTGCGAACCAGTATTGAGTCAAACCAGTTTGTGTTTAACGAGGTTAAAATGAATTTCACCATTAGTGTGGCTGTCGCTATGTTAACCCCGCAAACTCATGAACTTGTCGACATTATTAAGCAAGCCGATTTAGGCTTATATCAAGCAAAAGACAACGGCCGCAATCAAGTAGTGATAGTGGACCAATAACCTTCTCTAAGTGCCGATTTAGTTTATTGAGTCACTACGGCTACTTTGTGCTTAGACTAAAGTTTTACGCTGAATAATTCACTCAACAGTAATCATGTTACTGATAAATAGATATTGATATGTATTATAAAAAACAACATCTTACATCAAATTCAAATGTGACATTCTTAAACTGTAAATCTTCACTGACAATTCCAATCAATTAACATCAACATTTAGACCATTTTTTACTTGCTTTACGTTCGCGTCAACGTCAAAGTGATATCCATATTATTGATGTTATTTTTTAAGCGCAGTAAATTGGAGTGGTTATGAGTACAGAGCAAACAGGTCAAGATATCGTTATTGTTGCCGCGAAACGCACACCAATGGGTGGGTTTCAAGGGGCATTGTCTGAGGTAGCTTCTCCAGTATTAGCAGCAACCGCTATCAAAGGTCTTATCGCCCAAACGGGGATCAGCGTTAATGCTGTTGACGAAGTATTGATGGGTTGTGTATTGCCAGCCGGTCTGGGCCAAGCGCCTGCTCGCCAAGCGACTCTAGGTGCAGGTTTACCGTTAAGTGTTGGTGCAACAACAGTCAATAAAGTTTGTGGTTCAGGCATGAAAACCGTCATGTTAGCGCACGATTTAATTAAAGCGGGTAGCAGTCAAGTTGTGGTTGCGGGTGGCATGGAAAGCATGAGCCAAGCACCATATTTACTCGACAAAGCGCGCAGCGGTATGCGCATGGGCCACGGCAAAGTAATGGACCACATGTTTTTAGACGGCCTTGAAGACGCTTATACCGGTGGTGCAATGGGCACATTTGCCCAAAAAACGGCAGATGACTTTGGCTTAACTCGTGAGCAAATGGATGCTTTTGCATTAAGTTCGCTGGAAAAAGCCAATGCAGCGATTAACTCTGGCGCATTTAAAGATGAAGTAGTGCCTGTAACCATCAGCACGCGTCGTGGCGACGTGACGGTTGAGATAGACGAGCAGCCTGGTAACGCCCGCCCTGAAAAAATCCCGACATTACGTCCTGCATTTACCAAAGACGGCACAATTACAGCTGCCAACTCAAGTTCAATATCAGACGGCGCAGCAGCGTTAATGCTAATGAGCCGCGACAAAGCTGCTGAATTAGGATTAACCGTAATGGCAACAATTAAAGGTCATACTACCCATTCACAAGAACCGTCAATGTTCACTACCGCACCGGTTGGCGCGATGCAAAAACTGTTCGATAAAGTGCAGTGGAACAAAGATGACGTCGATTTATACGAAATCAACGAAGCGTTTGCCATGGTCACCATGTTAGCGATTTCTGAACTTGGCTTAGATGCCAATAAAGTTAACGTTAATGGCGGCGCATGTGCAATGGGACACCCAATTGGTTGTTCTGGAGCGCGTTTGCTAGTCACATTGATTTATGCCCTAAAAGCACGCGGCCTTAAGCGCGGCGTGGCATCGTTATGTATTGGTGGCGGCGAAGCCACAGCAATGGCGATAGAAGTGTAAATAGACAATACAAGTTAAGTTCGACAAGACCACCGCACAGGTAAATGTATACGCAGCCACTTAATATGTGCGACTGACAAACATAATAAATCGCATTACCTGCGCAGTAACTCAATACGAGTGATGTTATTCACTCATAAGATGTTCAAGGATCGAGGAAAACAACATGATCACACAAGTTAAGCATTATATTGATGGCGAATTCACTTATGGCAGCGGCGATCGCAATATTGATGTGACCAATCCAGCCAATAATAGCGTTATTGCTAAAATTAACTGCGCTACTACTGCCGAAGTAGAGCAGGCCATTCATAGTGCCAAAGAAGCGTTTAAAACCTGGAAAGAAGTCCCCGTGTCTGAACGTGCGCGCGTCATGTTGCGTTATCAACATTTGCTCAAAGAGCATCACGATGAACTAGCAACTATTTTAGCTCACGAGACCGGTAAAACTTTTGAAGATGCTAAAGGTGATGTATGGCGCGGCATTGAAGTTGCTGAACATGCTTGTGGTGTTGCCTCGTTAATGATGGGCGAAACCGTTGAAAACGTTGCTCGTAATATCGATACCTATAGCTACACTCAACCTTTAGGTGTGTGTGCCGGTATTACTCCGTTTAATTTCCCTGCGATGATCCCATTATGGATGTTCCCGTTATCTATCGCTTGTGGTAATACGTTTATTTTAAAACCGTCAGAACAAGATCCAATGACGCCACAGCGTTTAGTGGAGTTATTTGTTGAAGCAGGCGCGCCAAAAGGCGTGTTGCAACTTATTCATGGCGACAAAACAGCAGTCGACATTTTGCTAAGAGACCCAGCCATTAAAGCGATTTCGTTTGTTGGTTCTGTGGGGGTTGGTCAATACATTTATAAAACCGGTACCGACAACCTAAAACGTGTGCAAGCGTTTGCAGGTGCTAAAAACCATTGTGTAATCATGCCTGATGCGAACAAGCAGCAAGTGATCAATAACATGGTTGGTGCCTCTGTTGGAGCCGCTGGTCAACGTTGTATGGCGATTTCAGTCGCGATTTTTGTCGGTAAAGCCAAAGAGTGGATCCCTGAACTAAAAGACGCGTTAGCTAAGGTTCGTCCTGGTTTATGGGATGACAAAGATGCTGCTTACGGCCCTGTTATCAGTCCAGCAGCAAAAGAGCGCGTACTCAAATTGATTGCTCAAGGTAAAGCTGAAGGTGCTGATTGCTTACTCGATGGAACCGATTTCACCGTTGCAGGTTACGAGTCGGGTAACTGGGTTGGCCCAACCATGTTTACCAATGTCACCACCGACATGAGCATTTACAAAGAAGAGATTTTTGGTCCGGTACTGTGTTGTATGGAAGCGGATAACTTAGACGATGCTATCGAACTGGTTAACAACAGCCCTTACGGTAACGGTACCTCAATCTTTACTGCATCAGGCGGAGCTGCACGTAAATATCAACATGAAATTGAAGTAGGCCAAGTGGGTATTAACGTGCCAATTCCGGTGCCATTACCATTCTTCTCATTCACAGGTTGGAAAGGCAGTTTCTATGGTGACCAACATGCCTATGGTAAGCAAGCTGTGCGTTTCTGCACCGAGACTAAAAC
Source organism: Shewanella sp. SR44-4 (assembly GCF_014163715.1). Taxonomy (NCBI): domain Bacteria; kingdom Pseudomonadati; phylum Pseudomonadota; class Gammaproteobacteria; order Alteromonadales; family Shewanellaceae; genus Shewanella; species Shewanella sp. SR44-4. The sequence continues at coordinate 4,956 of NZ_JACJDU010000036.1, forward strand.
CATCACCACCCGTTGGTTTGACTCTGAAGCGGTAAGCGGCCCTAACATGAGCATTGATCTTAAATAGAAATGATGTTTATTGCCGTGACGCTGTCACGGTAATATTTTTCGCTAAACAACAAGACCACCTTACCTCCCATTGCAGCTAGTAATGAGTTAACCGCTTAAAGCGGTATGCGGCTAAGGCAATAAATGACCCAAGAGTCATCCAAGACAATATTAGGAGTCCAGCATGGATTTTAATTTAAACGAAGATCAGCGTCAGTTTGCTGATTTAGCCCGTCAATTCGCTGCCGAAGAACTCGCGCCATTCGCCGCCAAGTGGGACGAAGAGCATCATTTTCCTAAAGACGTTATTCAAAAAGCCGGTGAACTGGGCTTTTGTTCTTTGTACTCGCCAGAATCAGAAGGCGGCATGGGCTTGTCTCGTTTAGACGCTTCAATTATTTTTGAAGAATTAGCCCATGGTTGTACAGCCACCACAGCAATGTTAACTATTCATAATATGGCAACCTGGATGGTGACTACGTGGGGTACAGAAACCTTGCGTAAGCAGTGGTCAGAAGGCTTAACCACAGGACAGTTATTAGCATCTTACTGTTTAACAGAACCTGGTGCCGGCAGCGATGCCGCTTCATTGCAAACTAAAGCTGTGCGTGATGGTGATGATTACTTGATCACCGGTTCAAAAATGTTTATCTCTGGTGCCGGTGAAACCGAGTTACTAGTAGTGATGTGCCGTACTGGTGAATCTGGCCCTAAAGGGATTTCAGCGATTGCCGTACCAGCAGATGCAGTGGGCGTCACTTACGGAAAAGCAGAAGATAAAATGGGCTGGAACGCACAGCCAACAAGAATGATCAGTTTTGAAAACGTGCGTGTACCGGCTGCCAATTTACTTGGTGAAGAAGGCCAAGGTTTTACCTTTGCCATGAAAGGCCTAGACGGCGGACGTATTAACATTGCCACCTGTTCAATTGGCACCGCGCAAGCTGCACTGACTCGCGCAACTCAATACATGAATGAGCGTAAGCAATTTGGTAAACCGCTGGCGGCATTCCAAGCATTGCAGTTTAAACTGGCTGACATGGCAACCGAATTAGTGGCTGCCCGTCAAATGGTACGTTTAGCAGCGTTTAAATTAGACACTCAAGACCCTGAAGCCAGCGCTTATTGTGCTATGGCGAAACGTTTTGCGACCGATGTAGGTTTCCAAGTGTGTGACGGTGCGCTGCAAATTCACGGCGGTTACGGTTATATCCGTGAATACCCTTTAGAACGTCATTTCAGAGATGTGCGCGTGCACCAGATTTTAGAAGGCACTAATGAAATTATGCGCCTGATTATTGCTCGCCGTTTGCTCGCTAGCGATGCTCATCCGATCCTGTAATTAGCGGTTCCACTCGTGACTCACTAGCTTTAGCATAAGGACATAGCATTATGACTACACACCCTGCAATTCTAAAACATATAGTCGGCCACACGGCCATTTTGACTCTGAATAATCCGCCAGCTAATACTTGGACCGCTGACAGTTTGCAAGCGCTGAAACATATCGTGCTCGAACTGAATCAAAACAAAGATGTTTATGCGCTTGTGATCACCGGTCAAGGTGACAAGTTTTTCTCAGCAGGTGCTGATTTGAATTTGTTTGCTGACGGCGATAAAGACAATGCAGCTTCCATGGCAAAACATTTCGGCGAAGCGTTTGAAGCCTTAAGTGCGTTTAGAGGTGTATCTATTGCAGCCATTAATGGTTATGCCATGGGCGGCGGATTAGAAGTGGCATTAGCTTGTGATTTACGAATTGCAGAAGCACAAGCCCAATTGGCATTGCCTGAGGCCTCAGTGGGTTTACTGCCTTGTGCTGGTGGCACCCAAAACTTAACCGCATTAGTGGGTGAAGGTTGGGCAAAACGGATGATTTTATGTGGCGAGCGTATTGATGCAGCCAAGGCTGAAAAAATTGGCTTAGTGGAAGAGGTCGTTGAACAAGGCCATGTCTTAGATGCCGCAGTGGCGTTAGCAGCGAAAGTGGCTAAGCAATCACCTAGCAGTGTCAGCGTATGTAAAACCCTTATTCAAGCTGGACGAACTATGCCGAGAACTCAAGCATTACCGCTTGAGCGTGAACTGTTTGTTGGCTTATTTAATACCGAAGATCAGGCTGAAGGTGTGAAGGCCTTTTTACAAAAACGCGCCCCAAACTGGAAGAACTGCTAATGACTCAAGATGTAATATTTCAAACCTTAGGCACGTTATCAGGTCAATCTATTGGCGTGGTAACCCTGAATATTGAAAAAGCACTAAATGCATTAACCCTCGACATGGTTGCAGCAATGCAAGCACAACTCACTAAATGGCAACAAGACGACAGCATTGCGTGTATTGTGCTTGATGGCGCCGGCGAAAAAGCCTTTTGCGCTGGTGGAGATGTACGTGCCATTTACCATGCATCCATCGCCAATCCGAACAACATGACCACAGAGGCGTGTGAGTTCTTTATCCAGGAATACCAACTTGATTATTTACTGCATCAATTCGGCAAACCCGTTTTAGTGTGGGGTGACGGCATTGTTATGGGCGGTGGACTCGGGCTAATGGCGGGCGGGAGCCATCGTGTTGTTACCGAGCGTAGCCGTATTGCAATGCCTGAAGTGACCATTGGTTTATACCCAGACGTTGGCGGTAGCTACTTTTTAAACCGTATGCCGGGAAAAACAGGGTTGTTTTTAGGCTTAACCGCTTACAACATGAACTGTGCAGATGCGCTGTATGTTGGTTTAGGAAATCATCTTCTTAATAGCGATGAAAAAGAGCCGTTATTCGATGCCATGGCTGAACTGGCTTGGAGTCAAGATAGTGAGATAAATCATCAACTGCTGAGCGGATTGTTGACCAATATGAGTCAGCCACACTTAGCGGCATTATCCGTTAGCCCACTGCAACAATTCCAAGCACAAATTGATTTGTTGATGACGGGTGACATCCTTGATGTGCATCATCAATTATCGACATTAAACACTGAGCTTGATTGGCTAAAACGAGCCCAAAAAACCGCCTTAGCTGGCAGTCCTATTAGCTGGCACTTGATTTTTGCTCAGGCAGCACTTGGCATCGAAATGAGTTTGGCAGACTGCTTTAAGTGGGAGTTAGGTGTGAGTGTCAATTGTTGCTCTATGGGCGATTTTTGCGAAGGTGTTCGCGCCTTACTGATTGATAAAGATCGCCAACCTAAATGGTTATTTGCAGATGTAGACGCAGTGGATGCGAATAAAGTGACCCAATTGGTTACCTCGCCTTGGGCTGAAGATAGACACCCATTAGCAGACTTTACTTAAAAAGGATTAACGACATGGCAACAGTAGCATTTATTGGTTTAGGTAACATGGGTGGCCCAATGGCGGCCAATCTAGTTAAAGCGGGTATGACAGTCACTGTGTTTGACTTAAACCCTGTCGCAGTCGAAGCGTTAACGGCGCAAGGCGCACTCAGTGCTAAAACCGCGTGCGGCGCAGCGGCAGCCGCCGATTTTGTGATTACCATGCTGCCAGCAGGCAAGCATGTTCGCAGCTTGTACCTAGGCGATGACAATAATAAAGGTTTGTTAGATGTCGTGTCTAAACAGGCATTACTGATAGATTGCTCAACCATAGATGCTGACAGTGCGCGTTTAGTGGGTGCAAAAGCCGCTGAGAAGGGTATCGAATTTATGGATGCGCCAGTATCAGGCGGCACAGCAGGCGCGGCAGCCGGTACCTTAACCTTTATTTGTGGTGGTAGTGAAGCAGCCTATCAACAAGCGCAAACGGTATTAACGGTTATGGGCGGCAATATTTTTCACGCTGGTGTAGTAGGCGCAGGTCAAATTGCTAAAATTTGTAACAACATGCTGTTGTCTGTGTTAATGGTGGGTACTAGCGAGTCATTACAACTTGGTTTGGATAATGGTTTAGATCCTAAAGTGTTGTCTGATATCATGAAAGTCAGTAGCGGCGGTAACTGGACGTTAGAAAAGTACAATCCATGCCCAGATGTGATGGAGAATGTGCCGTCGTCAAAAGATTACCAAGGTGGCTTTATGGTTGACTTGATGGTTAAAGATTTAGGGTTGTCGCAAGAAGCGGCGGTCGCCTCTAATTCAAGCACACCAATGGGTTCTCTGGCTCGCAGTTTATATGTTAATCATGCTCGCCAAGGCCATGGTCGTCGCGATTTTTCGAGTATTTTTGAACAATTTTCAAAGAAAAAATAAAGGATTCAGTTGATGGAATTAAAAGATAAGGTTGTCGTCATTACTGGCGGAGCTGGTGGGTTAGGTCTCGCTATGGCGCATGATTTAGCTGCCCAAGGTGCTAAGTTGGCGCTTATCGATGTTGATCAGGCTAAACTTGAACAAGCTTGTGCTGATTTAGGTTCTGTAACTGAAGTTCAAGGTTACGCCCTAGACATTACTGATGAAGAAGATGTGGTCTCTGGCTTTAAATTTATCGTTGAAGACTTTGGTAAAGTGAATGTGTTAATTAACAATGCCGGTATTTTACGTGATGGGCTAATGATTAAAGCCAAAGATGGCGTTGTCACCGATCGCATGTCGTATCAGCAGTTTCAGTCTGTCATCAATGTTAACTTAACCGGCACTTTTTTATGTGGCCGTGAAGCCGCAGCAGCGATGATTGAAACCAAGCAAGCAGGGGTAATTATTAATATCTCTAGCGTTGCTAAAGCCGGTAACATGGGACAATCTAACTACTCAGCGTCTAAAGCGGGCGTTGCTGCAATGTCGGTTGGGTGGGCAAAAGAGTTAGCCCGTCATAATATTCGCAGTGCTGCCGTGGCTCCTGGTGTTATTGCTACCGAAATGACCGCAGCGATGAAACCTGAAGCATTAGAGCGTTTAGAAAAAATGGTCCCAGTAGGGCGCTTAGGTCAGCCTGAAGAAGTGGCTGCAACCGTACGTTTTATTATTGAAAACGATTACGTTAACGGCCGTGTATTTGAAATTGACGGCGGTATTCGCTTATAAGCGATAGAGTATATTCATTGTGCTCATTATCTGTTCGCTCAGTGCAATATAACGCGTTGCGCACTTTCATATAATGAATGTGATTGGTGTTACCCACATTCAGTTTGTTATGATGTTGTCACGCCGAGCTTATGCTCGGCGTGGCTTTTTTACTTTTAAGGATTAATGACGTGGCGAAGTTAGAATACCTGCTTAAAAAAATCATGCTAATCGTAGGCATTCTGGGCGTGATTATTATCTATGGCGGTTTTTTGTATTTATTGTTTTCAGGTCGCTCGACTGCGGCGCTCCCGTGGTTTTTACTCATTTCACCGTGGATTTGTGTTTACTTTGGCTTAACCCACGTACAGCAAGTGGCTGTAATACAGTGGTTTACTCATAAATTTAGTTTCAAAAAATCGACTAAGTAGCTCTGTTATGTCTAGCTTATCCGCATTTTTATCAAGGTTTTCTATCGCTTTGTATACCTTAATTGCCTTGGTCGCATTTGCTGCCAATTCAGTGTTGTGTCGTATGGCATTATCGACCCAACAAACTCCGGCACTTATAGATCCCAGCAGTTTTACTGCGATTCGTTTAGCTGCTGGTGCCTTAGTGTTGGGGCTATTAATGTTATTGCGTAACACTAAAGCAGGGACAAGCCGATCCACTAGCCGTGGCAGCATGTTTGCTGCGGCATTATTGTTTATTTACGCGGTGACTTTTTCATACGCCTATGTGCTACTCGATACCGCCACTGGTGCGTTGATTTTGTTTGCCGCGGTGCAAATTAGCATGATGTTAATCAGCTATGTTCAAGGCCAACGCTTAACCCTACTTGAATGGATTGGCGCATTATTGGCTTTTAGTGGTTTTGCTTATTTAGTGTTGCCCGGCGTGAGTGCGCCTTCGATGACCGGCTTAGTGCTAATGGCGATCAGCGGCTGTGCTTGGGGTGGATATACTTTGCTTGGCAAAAAGTCAGTTAACCCATTATTTGATACAGGTTATAACTTTATTCGCAGTTTACCTCTGGTCGCGGTGATGATATTGGTGGTGTGGCTCTTACCTTACTTAGCCTCAGCGCCACAATTAGTCTCAATACCACAAGCAACGGTATTGTCTGCCAAAGGAATGTTGTTAGCCGTCTTATCAGGTGCAATTGCTTCGGGTATTGGTTATGCGTTGTGGTATCAAGCATTGCGTGGACTTACATCAACCCATGCCGCGGTTTTACAATTAACGGTACCTGTGATTGCCGCAGTGGGCGGTATTCTCTTTTTAGATGAAGAAATCAGTTTTCATCTAGGTGTATCGGCTGGCATTATCTTTGTTGGGATTGCATTGGTTATCTTTGCCAAAGCCCATCCTGTTAATAAGCCGGCCCTCTCAATAAGCAGATAATTGAGCAATAAACATCAGTGAAAACCAAGTGACTTACACATACATAACTCAATAAAATAAATGATTAACGAGGTAATATGAGCAATTCAACACCGTATCCAATTGGTACTCCAGGTCAAAAATGGACCGATGCAGATAAAGCACAATGGTTAGCACAAGTTGCCATAAAACGCTCATATCAAGATGAAGTGGTGAGTAAACTGGCTCAGATTACTGGTCCGTTTGAACAAGTACAATACGGCGCATTATCTTATGACGCTGATAAGTATCCACTGTTTGCATTTAAATCTCAGCAGTGGGATAGCAATAAAAAAACCATTCTTGTGACCGGTGGCGTACACGGTTATGAAACCAGCGGTGTTCATGGCGCGATTCAGTTTTTAACCACCAAAGCACAAACTTATACCGAGTATTTTAATGTTGCTGTAGCGCCTTGCATTAGCCCTTGGGGTTATGAAACCGTTAACCGCTGGAATCCTAAAGCCATCGATCCTAATCGCTCTTTTTATGCCGATAGCCCAGCAGAAGAGTCTGCTGCATTGATAGCATTTGTCGCGAGTTTAGGTGAGGTGTATGCCCACATTGATTTGCATGAAACCACCGACACCGATGAGTTAGAGTTTAGACCTTTGCTGTCTGCACGTGATGGCGTTGAATACGATAAAGGCATTATTCCAGACGGTTTCTATTTAGTCGGCGACAGTGATAACCCAACTCCAGCGTTCCAAAAAGCAGTGATTGATTCAGTGGCTAAAGTGACTCATATCGCGCCTGACGATAATGGACAATTAATTGAAGTACCGATTGAGCAATTTGGGGTGATTAACTATCCGGTCAAAAAACTCAGCTTATGTGCTGGTATTACTGACAATCACTTCAATACCACCACAGAGGTTTATCCAGACAGTCCAAATGTGACAGCGCAAGAATGTAACGATGCTCAAGTCGCCGCTATCACTGGTGGATTGGATTATCTTATTGGTTATTTGAAGCTCTAAAAAACGTTAAGTGATATAGACGATTACAAGCGATGCCGTTGTCGTCTAGACATATTTTAGTATAATGGCGGTGAGTCGCTGTTTGAATGGAATCTAAAAGACTCATTGCTGTTAAAACCTGTGGTTCCTCGGTTATTGATTAGCCTCCTCGCTAGTCGCCTATTTTTTATTAATAAAGGATTAAAATGAAAAATACTCTGTTGCTATGTCTATTCTGTTTATTGATGACGCCCCATCTTGCACACGCCAAAGCGGGTTTAATCTCTTTTGGTGGTGAAAACATTGTACCTGTTGTGGCACTTCCTGATGACCCACGCTTTCAAACACAAGATGGTGAATTCATTGATGTAGGTTATATCTATAAATCTGTTGATATATTGTTTCTACCACTGTGGAATTATGATGGCCGTTTTGCTGGAATGTTGTCACAACAAGACTTGTATATAGACTTAACCCCCTTGGAAGTCACTGGACTCGTTTTAGAGGCTGGCGTGGTATTACCTAAAGCTCCATACCTCGATTTCTGGCATCGTATCGGTGGGAAAATAGTTTTTTTACTGCTTTGTGGCTCATTAGCACTTTACGTTAGACAGCGCATGCAAAAAAAGGCGGCTTATTTTAGCTCGTTAGCGACTGGGCGTGAGCGATTGAAAGATATCTTAATCAATAGCAATGACTTTACTGAGTTAGACCTATCTGTTATCGAGACAGAAGGTAAACCCAAAGTTGAAGGCATAGCATTTATTGCGGCGAAAAAGTATTTTAACAATATTATTTCAATATCTGTAATTGATATGGGTAAGGTGTCAATTGAGCAAGTTCAAGCTCAGCATGAGCAGTTATTTACTGCGTTACTTGGGTTGAAGAAAACCCTAGGGATGACGTCTCAAAGTACGATCCATTATCTGTATTTTACTTTCGACAGCACTCCTTCAAAAGTAGACATTAATATATTGAAAGCATTGAGAAAACGTCAAATCACCAAAGCAACTAATTTAATTCCAATTATTATCGATTTTGATGCGCAGATGATTGATAGCACTGTGGGCGTATATCCGTCTAAAAAAATTCTACAAAACTGCTTTACCCAAGCTGAAACTCTCTCAGATGATGTGGCTGAACCTGCAAAGGTATAATGTAATTAAGATTTTTACTAAACGGTTCACAAGGTTATGGTTGATGCCGAAAGCGGCTCTAGGTTTTCGGCATTAAATCAACACTGACGCATTATCGCTATTTAGACATTTATAATGACGCGCAAATACTCCTTTCATCACCGTCACATCTCAAAACGGGCAGTATTTGTATCATTGCTAGGTTGATAATTAGGCCAAAAATCCTTACACTATCGCGCTTCGTATTTACCTCGGCTCTGCCGTATGCCAGTTTCAATATCATTTTTGTTTGCTTGAGTCATATAGATGTCAACTCGAGCAAGTAGACTACAATTTGATATGGGCTTTAACACACAACACGATTTGGAATTTCATTTTGATTACAACAGCTAACATCACGATGCAGTTTGGCGCTAAGCCACTGTTTGAAAATCTCTCAGTAAAATTTGGTGGCGGTAATCGCTACGGTTTAATTGGCGCGAATGGTTGTGGTAAATCCACCTTTATGAAAATCCTTGCCGGTGATTTAGAGCCATCAAGCGGTAACGTCTCTATAGATGTTAACGAACGCATGGGTAAATTAAACCAGGACCAGTTTGCCTACGAAAACTTTTCAGTAGTCGATACTGTGATCATGGGCCACAGAGAACTGTGGAAAGTAAAGCAAGAACGTGACCGTATTTATTCTTTACCTGAAATGAGCGAAGAAGACGGCATCAAAGTGTCTGAGCTTGAGATGGAATTTGCTGAAATGGACGGTTACACTGCTGAATCCCGCGCAGGTGACTTACTACTAGGTGTAGGTATTTCCATTGAGCAACACTTTGGTTTAATGAGTGAAATTGCTCCAGGTTTTAAATTGCGTGTGTTATTGGCGCAAGCACTATTCTCAAATCCAGATTTACTGCTACTTGATGAACCTACCAACAACTTGGACATCGATACTATTCGTTGGTTACAAGACATGTTGAATCAACGTAACAGCACCATGATTATTATTTCGCATGACCGTTATTTCTTAAACTCAGTGTGTACTCACATGGCTGACTTAGATTACGGTGAGCTACGAGTGTTCCCTGGCAACTACGACGAATACATGATGGCTGCACAGCAATCACGTGAACGTTTAATGAGTGACAACGCCAAGAAGAAAGCGCAAATTGCTGAATTACAAACCTTCGTCGCCCGTTTCTCTGCTAACGCATCTAAAGCGAAACAAGCTACATCACGCGCTAAGCAAATTGATAAAATTAAGCTAGATGACATCAAAGCATCAAGCCGCGTCAATCCGTTTATTCGTTTTGAACAAGAAAAGAAATTGTTCCGTAATGCATTAGTGGTTGAAAACTTAGCCAAAGGTTACGACACACCATTGTTCAGCAAACTTAACCTAATGGTTGAAGTGGGTGAACGTATTGCTATCTTGGGTCAAAACGGTGTGGGTAAAACCACCTTGTTACGTACTTTAGTACATGATATCCCGCAAGACGATGGCACCATTAATTGGTCTGAAAATGCCAATATTGGTTACTACGCCCAGGACCATGAAGCAGATTTTGCTAATGAAATGACCTTGTTCGAGTGGATGAGCCAATGGCGCAAAGAAAATGACGATGATCAATCTGTACGCGGTATTTTAGGCCGTATGCTGTTTGGTGCAGATGACATTAAAAAGTCAGTTAAAGTATTATCTGGTGGTGAGAAAGGCCGTATGTATTTCGGTAAACTTATCATGCAAAAGCCGAACATTTTATTACTCGATGAGCCAACCAACCACATGGACATGGAATCTATTGAGTCATTAAACAACGCGCTTGAAAAATACGAAGGGACGTTAATGTTCGTGTCTCATGACCGTGCATTTGTATCGTCACTAGCCACTCGTATTCTTGAAGTGACTCCTAACGGAATTAATGACTTTAAAGGCACTTACGACGAATTCTTAGTGAGTAAAGGTATTGACGCGTAATTCTGGTTTTATAACCAGTACTGTCAGTAACCAGCATTGTTTGTAACCAATGCCCACTGATTAACACCATTAGCCCTGAACAATTGTTCGGGGCTTTTTGTTTTTATTTATTCGGCTAGGCCATATACTCTAGTGATATAAATCAATGACATTCTCCAGCACAGGCATCTACTTTATGAGCATCACCCTTGAACAAGTCGCATCAACCTTGAATGAACTGCAATGTCGTACTAATTTTAATATTAAGAATGTCACCGAATACATGCTACCTGAGTTAAAAGAGCCAGTTTATTTGCATGTAGAAGGAAAAACGCCATTACTGATCATTCGTCCGGCATTTGAAGTTTTTTCCACTGAGCTGGCTACGATTGACGGGGTACACGCGAAATATGATTACTATCACAATGCTCAAATGACCCGATTTCCAACTCGTCGTAACAAAGGCTTAAGTGAAATTCATTACGGCTTAGCATTTCGGTTTGATACCACAGATGCAATCAAATTATTTATTAATAGGTTGATTGAAATAGTAAGAGGATAAATAACCTCATTAGGAGTGCCGCATCATGACAGAGCAATTTAATATCAATCAATTTAATTGTTCCATTAATGGTAAAGGACAAACTCTGATTTGGGCTCATGGGTCAACCGGCAGTATCCAAAGTGAAGATGCGATTGGTTTATATGCCTGGCATCGGTTTCCTAAAAAATTACAGCTTATTCGTTATGATGCCGTCGGCCATGGCTTATCTTCTGCCGGTAAGTGCGTAGAAGACTATTTATGGCCAGAACTTGCCAATGACATGATAAGTATCGCGACGCACTTTAACGCAACGCCATCGCTTATTTTAGGTGGCCAATCAATGGGCAGTGCTACGTGTTTGTTCGCAGCATTAAAACATCCGCATAAGGTAAAAGGGTTAATCTTGATGAACCCGCCCACAGCATGGCATGCTCGTGCAGTACAAGTAGGCGAATATCATAAAATGGCCAAAGCAGCGCGCATTTTTGGTGGTAAAGGTTTAGCTAAAATAAACGCTAAACATTGGGATAAATTACTTCCAAGTTGGCTGATTAATGGTCATGAACATAGTGTACTAGGCATGCTCGACGGATTAAAACTAATGACACGTCAAACGCTAGATCATTTGTTTCGCGCTGCCGCCCTTAACGATCTGCCCAGTAAGCAGCAACTTGCCGAACTGACCATGCCAACCCTGATTTTAGCGTGGCACGGCGACAAGACCCATCCCATAGAAACTGCCATTCAATTACATGCCACAATACCTAATTCGACCTTACACATTGCAGACTCGATAGATGAGGTTAATGAATGGCCTGAATTGATCAGTGAGTTTTGCCTCTGTTTATAAGTTGTTATTGATGGTCTAAAAATAGTGTTTAGTTTGTTTATCGCTGCAACCATTCACGATAAAAACATTCATTGATTTTATTGTCCGACAATGTCGTAAGTATGGCGTTAACGCAGGTGGAATAACTTTCACTATTCAATTATATGTATTTAAAGCATTATTAAATTAAAAGAAACTAAATTAGCTGTGAGCAAGATCTGAGTTTGTTGCAAATAACTTACCAAAATCTATTAATCTAGTTTATGGTTCAGTGAAGAAAAATTTACTTATCAAAAGTGTTTTAAAAAGGATGATGTATGAATTGGCAATGGATTAGCAACCTCAATATTTCGCGTAAACTGGCCTTACTTGTCATTCCCCCTTTATTAACCAGTATTTTATTCGGTGGTATGTACCTTAATAATGAGTACAAAACTCAGCATCAGTTAGCACTGGTTATTGATTTAACCCAGGTTGCCATTATCAATAGCTCCTTAGTACATGAACTGCAAAAAGAGCGAGGTATGAGTGCCGGTTTCCTCGGATCTAAAGGACAAGCATTTAAAGACAATTTAGTGACTCAACGTGCTCAAACAGACATACAAATTCAACGTTTTAATCTTGTTGCTCAGCAAGACGATTTTCCGCAACAATTACAATCCACATATAATGAAGTTGCTTCAGCATTTAATCAGCTAAGCCAAATGCGTAATAATGTCACGGCCCTTAACATCAGTGTCGCAGAGCAAGTTAGTTATTATACCCGCATTAACACCCTATTATTATCAATGGTCGATAATGCAGCTAGTCAGAGTGTAGATAGCCAAATAGGTATAACACTCAAAGCGTTCGCAGCATTTTTACAATTAAAAGAACGCGCAGGAATAGAGCGAGCAGTACTCAGCACAACTTTTGGTCGCAGTGAATTTCCCCCTGGGTTATATCGAAAGTTTGTCACTTTGGTGGCGGAACAACAAACTTATGCCGAACGGTTTATTGCCGCAGCTAGCCCAGAAAACATTCGCATTTTTAAACAAGCCCAACAAGACAGTGCTATGGCAAATGTTAGTCAACTTCGTGAAATTGCTTTTGCACAAGACAGCGCTGCAATGGCGCAGCAAAGCCCTGAAGATTGGTTTAAAATCGCAACGGTACGTATTGAGCTGTTAACTCAGCTTGAAAAACAATTCAGCCAAGATTTGTCGCAATTAAGCCAAGACAAATTGTCACAAGCAACTGAGCATATGTATCTCACCGGCGCGGTGTTATTGCTGGCTCTGATTTTTGCTATTGTGATGAGCATGGTTGTTTCTCGCTATTTGCATCGTAGTTTAAGTCAGCTACACAAGCAGATATTGCATGCTGGTACTCAGTTTGATTTAACCACTCGCTTAAGCCATCAATCTGATGATGAGTTTGGCCAAATCTCGATAGCATTTAATCAAATGATGGCAGAATTTGAACACGTTATTACCCACGTACGTCGAAATGCATTGAGTTTGGTTCATGCCGTTGAACAAATGAATGGCTTTACTCGTTCAATGCAAGCCGATGTTGAACAAGGTTCGTCAGAAGCCGAACAAGTTGCATCTGCTATGACAGAAATGAGCGCAACCGTCCATGAAATTGCTGCCAATGCGGTACAGGTTTCAGAAGCTTCAGCCAATGCCAATATCGAAGTGCAGAGTGGCAACAATGATGTCAGTAAAACTAGCGATGCGATTCAATTGTTGGCTAAAGAGATAGCTAATGCCGCACAAAGTATTGAACGTTTAGATAAAGATGTACAAGATATTGTGACCATTTTAGCGGTCATCAGCTCTATTGCTGACCAAACTAATTTACTCGCATTAAATGCGGCAATTGAAGCTGCTAGAGCGGGCGAACAAGGAAGAGGTTTTGCCGTTGTTGCCGATGAGGTTCGTACTTTAGCTCAGCGATCACAACGTTCAACAGAAGACATTAAAGCGATGACCGAGCGCCTTAAAGCGGGTGCAGCCACTGCCGTAAGTGCTATGCAGCGAGGCCAAGTACAAGCACAACAAAGCGTTACCGAGTCACAACATGCAGGCAATGAGCTTAAATTGATTGCTCAACACGTTAGCGTGATTGACAGCATGAACCAACAAATTGCCGCTTCAACACATGAACAATCGGCCGTAGCAGAAGAAGTAAATCGTAATGCGATGAAAATCACCGATATCTATCACCATACACAGGAGATATCACAACAGATTGCTTTGCTCAATGACAATCTATTAAGTGATGCCAGTGACATGTCACAACAAGTCAGCAAATTTATCCTTTCTAAAAGCTAAGGCGATAAATCGATAACAAGCGGTAACAAGCGGTAACGAGCGATAACAAGCGATAACAAGCGATAACAAGCGATAACAAGCGGTAAGGGCGATAACAAGCGAACGAGCCTAGATGCTAGAACGCTTCGCTGCTAGAGGCTATAAAAGCTTGAGCGACTAAGTCTGAAGGTTTTTTGCTACACCACGGATCCAACTGTTATCCGCTCTTATAGCCGCGCAGCGTCTAGCAGGACGAAGTCCGCCCTAGTCTCTAGG
>NZ_JACJDU010000036.1:19471-54916 GCF_014163715.1 Shewanella sp. SR44-4
CTTATAGCCGCGCAGCGTCTAGCAGGACGAAGTCCGCCCTAGTCTCTAGGCTATAAATTGATAACAAGCGGTAAGGGCGATGACAAGCGAGAGAACAGCGAACGAGCCTAGATGCTAGAACGCTTGTCATCGCTTGTTATCGTTTTCATCACTTGCTCGCTTAATCTGCTCTTATAGCCGCGCAGCGTCTAGCAGGACGAAGTCCGTCCTAGTCTCTAGGCTGTTAATCGCTTGTCATCGCTTGATACCGCTCTTTACCGCCGGTTACCTTTCTCAACTCATTTGGTGCAATGCTGCAGTAATTGGACAAAGAAATCGCTGCCTTTACGTTCCGCAAAAGCTATATTTCGCTCAGGAATGGATTCAGGATCAGTATAGTTGGCTAATGCCATTTCCATGCTGGCTTCACGGATAATATGCAAACAAGGGTAGGGGGAGCGATTGGTAAAATTAGCCGCACTGTCTTGTGGTTCACCTTCAAAACAATAGTCCGGATGAAAGGTCGCTAATTGATAAACACCTTCATAGCCTTGCTCAATTAACTCATCGGTAGCGTAATCGACTAAATCTAAATAAGGGTAAAAACCTTCAAAACCTCGCGGCAAAATAAACAGCGTGGTTTCAGTTTCAGGATGATTATCTAAGTATTGGCACTCTTCAATTAGCGCCTTTAACACAGACTTTGTTTTAGTTTCTTCAATGGCAACATAACGAATGCTAGCGCGTTCGACTTCTCGACGGGCAAACGGACAAATGTTGTATTTCATAATGACATCTTTTACCCAATTTTCAGTATGAGTAAGACATTCATGTTGTTCCATTAGTTAACCTTTTAACGCTAAAAAATTGATTAGTGGGTTGCTGGCGGTAACATCATTGGAATGATCGATGCCACTAATAATAAAGCCATTGTGATATTAAAAATACGTTGCTGACGCTCATTTTTAAGTAAACGTTTAAGTGCCACGCCAAACCCTAACCAAACAATCGCACACGGAAATGCCACGCATAAAAATACGCTGGCAATGGTCACGACTTGGCTATTGATCTCTTGTTGTACTGAGGTAAATGTAGCAATGGCACCTACCGCCATAATCCATCCCTTTGGATTTACCCATTGAAATGCTGCCGCTTGTAAAAAGCTAAACGGTTTGCTTACTTTTTTACCTTCCATTTTACTGCTGCTATTGGCAATTAACCATGACAGATAAAGTAGGTAACTAATACCAATCACTTTAATCACAATATGAATAAAAGGATAAGCTTGAAATATTGCACTTAACCCAAGCCCGACCGCTAATATCATGGTCGGAAAACCCAAGCTAATACCCATTAAGTGCGGAATACTGCGCTTAATACCAAAATTAACCCCAGAGGTCATTAGCATAATGTTGTTAGGGCCAGGAGTAATACCGGCAGAAAAAGCAAATAAAGCAATGGCGAATACTAACTCCATGAAAGGGTCTCTGTAGTGAATTAATAAGATATTTTTATAAATCGAATTCTAGGGGAAATGAGTGATTCACCATAATGATTTTTTTAACGCTTGGTTAAATTTGTCATTTCAAGACTAAAAAAACACTCGTTTTACTGTTAACGGTTTGATATTTATCAAATAAATTATTAGTTACTAAGTGTAATTCTGGTTGGTCATTTTTACTTAACAAGTTCAAATTTTACCTTTGAAGTCGTTATTTCGGCATGTAGACGGTTTTTAGCGATTAAGTTACAAGTCATTAGCAAGTTAATCGCTAGATAGTTTAATAACTAACGTCTACTTCATAAGATGAAAACTTACGAATATTAATTACCCCAGTATCAAAAATAAGGTATTGACCTTTTATGCCTTGCAAAATACCAGTGACTTCAGCAATTTTATCAAAGTTGTGTGATTTAACTTTCACCGGAAACTGCGTAATTGGGTAGCTAATCGCTTGAATGTTGGCATCAAGGCGTTCAATAACAATGTCTTGGTATTCGACTGCGAGCGCTTGCAGTTTATCTTCAATTAGCGGAATAAGTTGGGCTGCTTGTTCAACCAAATCGACATCATCATTATGACCTTTTAGCATAGCTTGCCAATGAGTTTTGTCGTTAATGAATTTGGCTAATTCAATTTCGATTAAGCCCGACATTTTACGGGTCGACACTTTAAAAATCGGTAAGCCCTGAGTCGCCCCTTGGTCTATCCAACGGGTTGGGATTTGAGTATGGCGAGTAATGCCGACTTTAATCCCTGATGTATTCGATAAATACACGTAGTGGGGCACAAAGCAATTTGATATGCCCCATTCAGGTTCGCGGCAAGTGCCTTGATCAAAATGGCATGTTTCTGGTTTCATTATACACAAGTCGCAACTGGCCAGTTTTGTCATGCATACGTAGCAGTGACCTTGAGAATAACTTTTCTTAGTCTTTTTACCGCAGTTGCTGCAAAAAATATTACCTGTATGAGTCATGGTTAATGACTTACCAATAAGCGGGTTAAGCGCCAAACGCGCTTCACCAACAGGTAAATGATATTCCACCTCATGGTTATCATTGAGGTGGGTTTTCAGTTTTGATAGCGTTCCAAACATGGTTAATCCATTTTTATCATCATTATTTCGTGGCAGTTTAACAGAGGATCAAAACGGATTTTAGACTTAATTGGTTTTCAATGTCTAAATTAACTTATGCTGATTTACTCAGTTTATCTAATACAACATCATCACCCATTTCATACAGTGATGCTGTAATTTGCTCTTCTTGGCTCGGATCGGTTAATCCTAATGCCATAGTAGCTCTAAATAATGCAATGCCCGTGTGACTGGCGGTTTCATATTGGCTACTAAATTGTTCTATATTTACGCCTAGGGCATTCATTTTATTAGATATATGCAACACAATCCCTGGGCGATCATATGCGACTAAGTTATAGTGCAAATGTTTAATAGGTTTAGCACTTAAGGTTGTTTTAGCGAAGGTTAAGGTTAAGCCGTCAATGCATTCCAAGGCGTCAATTAACTCATCCCATTTTAGCGCAGGCACTTCTAATTGTAATATTGCTGCAAAAATACCGTCTATATGGCGCATTTCAGAGTCTAGCCAGTTGCCACCATGGCGGCTTACTACATTGGCAATCTGTTCTACTAAGCCTTTTCTATCAGGTGCTTGAAGAGTAATAAGATAACGCATCATTCGATATTTCTCCTATAAATAATGTCTGTAACACAAATGTCATATTTACGTCATATAATCGCAGCCACTTAAGATTGTGTTATTGTTTTACTGCTGTTTACTTTCATATATTTAGTCATAAATATTTATTGTTAGCATAGTAGACTACACATTCAAAGCGCTAATTATGGCATCGATTAATTATTAGAGGTTCTTAATGGAAAGTCAGGTCAATAAACCTGGTTCTGCGGAAAAAAGTCTACTCGTTGATAGACATGCAACCCGCAGAGCATTTAAGGATAAAGCAGCAGAGATTGGGGTAACCGTTGGCGGCACATTAGTGTTTGTCACCCTGTTATTAATATTTTTCTATTTGCTGTATGTCATCAAGCCCATTTTTGATGGGGCACATATAGAACCTGTTACGAGTGTGAGTTATCAACATGCTGATGTTAAAACCTTAACTGTTGGTAGCGATGAACAAAACGAAGTGCTCTATCGCGTGACCGAATCGGGTGTAGTTGACTTTTATTCAGCCGCGAGCGGTGAATTGATTTCATCTTTTAAGCCAAAAATTCCTGAAGGCACAACGGTCACCAGCAGTGCTAAATCGAGCCCAAGTGAGCAACGTTTTGCATTAGGGCTGAGCAACGGGCAAGTGATTGTTGTCGGCATTGAGTTTGGATTAACCTACCCAGACAATAAACGCTTGATTACGCCGACTTTACGTTATCCGATGGGAGAAACGCCATTAACGATTAATAGTGAGGGCGCTGTTTATAATCTGGTGTTTGATTTTAGCGACAGCCGCATGAGCTTTGCTTACCAAAATGCCAATGGTGCTTGGAAGCTTAATCGCCAAGAAGGCGAAGAAAACATGATGACTGAGGAAGTTGAATGGTCATCTGTTGAAGTGTTTATTGATGATGCACCTAATCATGTTATATCAGCGATAATGACTCCAGATCATCGTCAGCTTATTTTGAGTACCAATAATAAACTATTTATTTATAACACTCGCGATGCCGACTCTATTGAGTTACTACAAGTTGTCGATGTTAAAAAAGTGAATGCTGAAGTTAAGCAAGTAAATTTACTTGCCGGAGCAAGCTCTATATTGGTGAGTTATGACAGCGGTATTGTGAGTCAGTACTTCCAAGTTAATAGCGAAAAAGGTCGTTTATATCAGCAGATTCGTGAGTTTGATGACCTTGCTCCAGTCAGTGTAATGGCGACAGAGTTTTATCGTAAAAGCTTTGCAGTGTTGAGTGCAGATGGCGAATTAACCCTGCTTTATACAACCAGTGAACGTCAGTTATTCGACGAGAAATTTCAGTTAACTAACCCAGGTAAAATGGGCTTCAGCCCGCGTTCAAACGCCTTGGTGATTGAGGCCGATAACAAACTTAACCTTTTCTCTGTTGAAAATGATCATCCAGAAATATCCTGGAGCGCATTGTGGGAAAAAGTATGGTACGAAGGTTACCCTGAACCACAATATGTGTGGCAGTCCACTTCTGGTTCTGACGACTTTGAAGCCAAATTAAGCTTAATGCCACTGGCATTTGGTACCATGAAAGCGGCATTTTACGCCATGCTATTCGCTGCGCCATTGGCGATTGCGGGGGCGATATATACCGCTTACTTCATGACACCTAAAGTGCGTAATGTAGTAAAGCCTACCATTGAAATCATGGAAGCATTACCGACGGTTATTTTAGGTTTCTTAGCTGGTTTATGGTTAGCGCCACTGATTGAAGATCATTTGCCCGGCATTGTGGTGTTGTTGATGTTATTGCCCACATCAATACTTGCCACTGCATTTGCTTGGAGTAAATTGCCAGAAAAATGGAAGCAACGCTTACCTGAAACCTATCAAGAGCTAATGCTATTGCCAGTGATTCTATTTATTGGTTGGTTCTCCTTTGAAATCAGCCCAATAATTGAAGTGGCGTTATTTGACGGCAATACTCGTCAATTTATTACCAATGATTTAGGCATCACATTCGACCAACGTAATGCGCTGGTTGTGGGTATTGCCATGGGATTTGCGGTCATTCCAACCATATTCTCGATTGCTGAAGATGCGATTTTCTCTGTACCACGTCATTTATCAAACGGCAGTTTGGCACTGGGTGCAACAAACTGGCAAACCCTGACCAAGGTGGTATTGCTTACCGCAAGTCCGGGTATTTTCTCGGCTATCATGATGGGCTTAGGCCGTGCAGTGGGTGAAACCATGATTGTGTTAATGGCTACCGGTAATACTGCAATCCTTGAGTGGAGTGTATTTGAAGGTATGCGTACCTTAGCGGCAAACATTGCCGTAGAAATGCCTGAGTCGGCCATTGGCAGTACGCATTATCGCGTATTGTTCTTAGCTGCCTTTGTATTGTTCGTGTTCACCTTCTTCTTTAATACCATTGCTGAAGTTGTTCGCCAACGTTTACGCGAACGTTATAGCTCACTGTAAGGAAAGATGATGACTCAATTAATGATTAATTCGCCAATCGCCTTGAGAGGTTTGTGCAATGGGTAAGTGGTTTAAATCAGGTTCACCGTGGATTTGGATGACCGGTGGTGCCGTTAGTATCAGTTTGATTGCCGTTTTAGGCTTATTACTGTTAATCGCTTGGCGTGGCTTGAGTTACTTTTGGCCTGCTGATGTTTATGAATGGCAACTCGAAGACAACAATGGTGTTAAAAGTACCTTAATTGGTGAGATTTACGACCGTGAAGAGGTGCCTACAGAGCGCTTAATTTCAGCTGGTCATAAATTTGCCAAACACCCTGGTGAGTTTGTTACTCGTTACTTGGTAAAAACCGGTAACCGTGAGTTTGTTGGTTTAGATTTTCGTTGGATTTTAGGAACCGATATCGTTAGCCGCTCTATGCCTGCTGATGTCGCTAAACTTGAACGAACTAAAAACGGTAATTTTTACGGTTATCCTGTTGCGGTAATCGAAGACGGTAAACGTTTAGAGCTAACTAATGAAGCAGACATAGAAGCGTCTTTGTTTGACCATATCGACCGCGCAGTGGCAATTTCTGACGAAGCCTTGGAGTTGCAAAAAAGCGATATTGGCTCGATAAATTATCAAATGGAACGTCTACGTTTGAAAGAGCGTGGTTATGAGCTTGATGGTGAATTAACGGCTGAGCGTAAAGCGGATATCAAGGCGCAAATCGAACAGCTTAACCAAGACTACTTAGTGCTTGAAAAAGACTTGTTTGCCCTGCGTGATAAAGCGGCGCGTGATTCTGTGGTGATTAAAGACATGCGCGGTGTTGAAGTCACCTTGCAACTGGACTCAATTTTAGACGTAAGTTATGTCAATCACATGAGTTTGCTAGGTAAAGTGGGTCACTGGTTTGTGGGAATAGGTCGCTTTGTGAGTGATGACCCGCGTGAAGCCAATACTGAAGGTGGTGTTTTCCCCGCTATTTTTGGCACGGTATTTATGGTGATGCTCATGGCCGTTATCGTGACGCCATTTGGAGTTGTCGCTGCTATTTACTTGCACGAATACGCCAAGAAAGGCCCTATTACTAAGCTTATCCGTATTGCGGTGATTAACTTAGCCGGTGTACCGTCAATTGTTTATGGTGTGTTTGGTTTAGGTTTCTTTGTGTACATGATGGGCGGCTCAATTGACCAATTGTTCTTCCCAGAAGCGTTACCAGCACCGACATTTGGCTCTCCTGGGGTGATTTGGTCTGCATTAACTTTAGCCATTTTAACCTTGCCGGTGGTGATTGTATCAACCGAAGAGGGTTTAAGCCGAATTCCGAGTGCTGTGCGTCAAGGCAGCTTGGCATTAGGCGCGACTAAAGCCGAGACCTTATGGCGCATTGTTATTCCAATGGCAAGCCCAGCAATTATGACTGGTTTGATTTTAGCCGTGGCACGTGCTGCCGGCGAAGTGGCGCCGTTGATGTTAGTGGGTGTAGTAAAATTAGCCCCAACATTACCGATTGATATGAACTTCCCGTTTGTGCATTTAGAACGTAAGTTCATGCACTTAGGTTTCCATATTTACGATGTAGGCTTCCAAAGCCCTAACGTAGAAGCCGCACGCCCATTGGTGTACGCAACTTCGTTCTTATTAGTATCTGTAATTGTTGCTCTTAATTTAACCGCTATCAGCGTGCGCAACCATTTACGTGAAAAATTCCGTTCGCTAGAACATTAATTAGCGATATCCTGAGGAAAGATAAAATGATTTCTATTGATAGTTCAGCAATGCAAACAGAAGCCGTTGATTTAGCTAATTTACCGGCACAGGATACCGCACTTGAAATCCGTAATCTTGATTTACGTTACGGTGACAAACAAGCGCTATTTGATGTGTCGATGAAGATCCCTAAAAAACAAGTTACGGCATTTATCGGCCCAAGTGGTTGCGGTAAATCAACGCTGTTACGTTGTATTAACCGCATGAATGATTTGGTTGATAGTTGTAAAATTGAAGGTGAAATCTTACTTCATGGGCAGAACATTTATGACAAGAAAGTCGATGTAGCGGCACTACGTCGTAACGTCGGTATGGTGTTTCAGCGTCCTAACCCGTTCCCTAAGTCAATTTACGAAAACGTGGTGTATGGTTTACGTTTGCAAGGGTTAAGTAATCGTCGTGATTTAGACGAAGCGGCAGAGCGTTCATTGCGTGGCGCAGCGATTTGGGACGAAGTGAAAGACCGTCTACACGACAATGCATTTGGTTTATCTGGTGGTCAGCAACAACGTTTGGTGATTGCCCGTGCCATTGCCATTGAGCCAGAAGTATTATTACTCGATGAGCCAACGTCAGCACTTGACCCAATCTCAACCTTAACTATTGAAGAATTGATTACTGAGTTAAAGCAAAAATATACCGTGGTGATTGTGACGCATAACATGCAACAAGCGGCACGAGTGTCAGATCAAACGGCCTTTATGTACATGGGTGAATTGGTTGAGTACGCTAATACCAACACCATTTTCACGACCCCTAAAAAGCGTAAAACAGAAGATTATATTACTGGTCGTTACGGTTAATCTTGCTTAAAACGCTTTTAATTAACATACAGAATTTAGGTGGGTATCATGGAAAAAATGAATTTAAGTAAACACATATCAGGTCAGTTTAATGCCGAGCTTGATGATATTCGTAATCGCGTATTAGCCATGGGCGGGCTTGTTGAGCGCCAGCTTGAGCAAGCATTGGATGCGCTAGCAACACTTGACTCAGAATTAGCGCAACAAGTGATTGAAGGCGACCACAAAGTCAATGGTATGGAAGTGGCTATTGATGAAGAGTGCACCCGTATTATTGCTAAGCGTCAACCTGCTGCCAGTGATTTACGCTTAATTTTGGCTATTTCTAAAACCATTACCGATCTTGAACGCATTGGTGATGCTTGTGTTCGTATCGCCAAAGCCGCGGTAGAAAAGCGCGCTAACAGTCAACAGCCTTTATTGGTGAGTATTGAAAACATGGGGCGTCATGCTACACGTATGTTGCACTCAACGTTAGATGCATTAGCACGTATGGATGCTGATCAAGCATTTGAGTTACACAAAGAAGATGCGAAATTAGACAAAGAGTATGAAGGTATTATTCGTCAATTAATGACTCATATGATGGAAGATCCTCGTTCAATCCCTGGTGTGTTAGACGTATTATGGGCTGCGCGTGCAGTTGAGCGTGTCGGCGACCGTTGTAAAAATATCTGTGAATACGTTATTTACTATGTGAAAGGTAAAGACGTTCGCCATATTTCTTACGAAGAAATGGAAAAAGAGCTGTAATAGGTCTTAGCGACTTTAGAAACGCCCTATGTTGCACTGTTTATCGAACAAACAGCCCCGCATAGGGCGTTTTTGTTTAGCGGTTTTGATGGATATTTGTTATCTTTGGCGCCTAAATCTGATGTAGAAGAAATCGTTCATGAAAAATACCCTTACTCGTGGTTTAACCAATTTATTACCTATGGTGTTGTCTATTTGGCTATTTTGGTCATTGTTTATCTCACTCGATGGCTTAGGTAAATTATTGCTTGATATTGTGGGGGTAAAAGCGGCTTTTGTTGGCGCAGGATTTTGTTTGGTAGCGAGTTTAGTGTTTGTAGCGGGATTATTATTTTCCGTTAGTCCAATTGCTTGGGTGTACGGTTGGGTAGAAAACCAACTGATGAAGTTTCCTTTGTTTAAATCTGTTTATGGCAGTATTCGTGATATCGCCAGTTTAATGAACCGCGACGGCCAACCTAAAACCCAAAAAACGGTATTAGTCAAACAAGCCAATGGTAGTTTTGTCGTGGGCTTTATTATGAGTGACTCAGCACCACAACCCCTTGCCGATGCATTGCCAGAAGGTGATTGGGTGCCAGTATTATTCCAACTCAGTTACCAAATAGCTGGGGTGACAAGTTTGGTTAAACGCGACGACCTTATTTTTGTCGATTGGTCATTTGAAGATGCAATGCGCTTTAATTTAACCGCTGGAATATCGAACAGTAAAGCAGCTTAAATAGGCTGGAAGACGGTTTGAGCGATAACGCTGATAAAAGCGGTATTAAGCGGTATCAAGCGATAGCGGCGATAACAAGCGATAACGGTGCTAACAAGCGATAACAAACCTAGATGCTAGAGCGGACTGCGTCCTGCTAGTTCGCTTCGCTGCTATAAGAGCCTGTTTAAGCGGTAACGGCGATAACAAGCGATAACATGCCTAGATACTAGAGCGGACTGCGTCCTGCTAGTTCGCTTCGCTGCTATAAGAGCCAGTTGACGGTAACAATCGGTATCAAGCGATAGCGGCGATAACAAGCGATAACAAACATAGAGACTAGAGCGGACTGCGTCCTGCTAGTTCGCTTCGCTGCTATAAGAGCCAGTTGAAGGGAAACAATCGGTATCAAGCGATAGCTGCGCTAACAAGCGATAACAAACCTAGAGACTAGAGCGGACTGCGTCCTACTAGTTCGCTTCGCTGCTATAATAGCCTCTTTAAGCGGTAACAAGCGGTAACGGCGCTAATAAACGATAATGGCGATAACATGCCTAGATACTAGAGCGGACTGCGTCTTGCTAGTTTGCTTCGCTGCTATAAGAGCCCGTTTGCGGTAACAAGCGATAGCGGCGAGCGATGCGCTTGTCATCTCACTTTATTGCTTATCATCGTTTGTTACTTTGCTTGTATAGTATCTAGGCTTTAGGTGATTAGAGCAAGCTAAGTGATGTTTTGTCATTGTTTTGTCATTGTTAATAGTGCTAATCACACAATAATCTTAAAATAAGATCTAGCAAATAATTGCCGCAAGCGATAACAGTGATTATCCTTGGGGTAATTTCATTTATGAGTGATAAATCAATGTCAGCCAACGAAAGTAAATTAGATAAAGTATTAGCTGAAGCGAGAGACTACAAAGCTTCTCGTGAAAAAGGATATCGTGAGCAAGCACTTAAGCTATATCCTTGGGTGTGTGGGCGTTGTACTAGAGAATTTATACATAAAAACTTATCTGAATTAACTGTGCATCACCGTGATCATAATCATGACAATAACCCGTCAGATGGCACGAATTGGGAGTTGTTGTGCCTGTACTGTCACGACAATGAACACTCACGCTTTGAAGAGCTTATTCGTTACGGTAGCACTAAAGAAGCCAAACAAGATGCTGCCACTTTCAATCCGTTCGCAGACTTAAAAGCGATGATGAAGAAGTAGAGCAGAGACGGTGAAAGTCGGTAAGATCGATGAAAATCGATAACAAGCGATGGCGAGCGATAAAAAGCCTAGGAACTAGGTCGCTTCGCGGCGAGATGCTATACAGGCAATGTCAAAAGCTGGTAAGAACGATAAAATCGATAACAGGCGATGACAAGCGGGAAACAGCCTCGGAGCTAGGTCGCTTCGCGGCGAGATGCTATACAGGCAATGTCAAAAGCTGGTAAGAACGATAAAAATCGATAACAGGCGATGACAAGCGGGAAACTGCCTCGGAGCTAGGTCGCTTCGCGGCGAGATGCTATAAAATCAAATTCAAAAGATTAAAGCTTAGGGCTAGGTCCTATCATGGAAATACTTCTGAGCTGGATCTGCTTGATGCTTTACCGTTGTTATAGAAGCGAAGCGCACTAGCTGGACGAAGTCCGCCCTAGCATCTAGGCTCGTAATCGCTCGTTATCACCTATTACCGTTTAATCCGCTTTTCAGCTTCCAACCATTTTGCCCGTGACAACGTTTGGTTGTTGTTGTCGCCTAAATACAGCTGTTTTCTGCCTTCTAGACTATCAAAAATTTGTTTCTTTCGTTCTTCACTGGCTTGTGACCACGTTACAATTTCATCAATGTGACGAAAACAGCCCATACAATAATCGTCAGCATTTAAGCCACAACGGGCGACACAAGGTGAGTGCATAGTTTACAATTCCAGTTCGGTGATTTAATGACTCGCATCCTATCATTTCAATCGGCTAAGGTTAACTACAAGTCTCAATATGTCCGTAATCAAATATCAACAGACCTTTAATGCCATAGACTCACTTCTTGAGGCTCTAAAACCCTTATGGCAGCTGGTCGCGTTTGAGTGTGACCACTTACCTTGGCAGCACGATTTCCCACAATTAGCCCAAAAGGTGTGGCAACTTGATGATGTAGAAATTGATACTATTGATATGGATCAGCAACAGCTTGTAGAGTCGTTGTTGCCAAGTCTGATTTGCGATATCAAGCAAAGCAAACTGCCGCAGGTTGATCAGTTAATTAGCCAATTAAGCTTGTTAGTCATCACTTTGCCTACAAGTACGATTAACAGTGACGATGCTCAAGCTGTTTCTGACACTGAAACACTCGTGAATGATCACCTAAATAGCGATTCAGCGCATTTTAGTGCCCATATTAAAGGTCGAAAGTGGCAACAGATTACCGCGTTCTCGGAGCAAGTTGATCCACAATCTCAACCCCAACTACCTCGGTTACCTATTTTAGAGTGGTGTGCTGGTAAAGGGCATTTGGGCCGCTTGGTGGCTAAGCAGCAAAATGTTGAGGTAACAAGTATTGAGTGGCAAGCGAGTTTATGCTCACAAGGCCAGGTTTTTGCAAAACAATGGCAATTACCGCAAACTTTTATTTGTGCCGATGCTTTTGCGCCAATCGACCCAGGTAAACCGCTTTTGTTAATTGATCAACATGCAATCGCATTGCACGCCTGTGGTGATTTACACATTCGTTTACTCCAACTCGCAGTATCGGCAGGCACTCGGGTGATGTCTATTTCACCCTGCTGTTATCATTTGATTGAACATACACATTATCAACCGCTATCGGCCTTAGCCAAAGTCAGTGCGGTCAAACTGTCAAAGCATGACTTACAGCTGCCATTGCAACAAAGCGTTATTGCAGGCACCAAAAAACAAACATTACGCAATCAAGAGATATCATGGCGCTTAGGTTTTGACAGTTTGCAACGAGAAATTCGCGGCATCGATGCTTATTTATCGGTGCCGACCATTAAAAAAAGCCAGCTTAGTGGCAGTTTTAGCGACTTTTGCCAATGGGCTGCAAATCAAAAGCATTTAGTTATATCCAGTGAGATTAATTTGAGCCATTATTTGCACCGCGGAATTGAGCGACAACGGCTTACTAAGCGAATAGATTTAGTGGCCCATCTATTTCGCCGAGCTTTGGAGCATTGGCTGTTGCTCGATCGAGTGTGTTTTTTACAAGAGCAGGGATATCAAGTGGCTTTGACTGAATTTTGTGCAAACAGTGTTACACCACGAAATGCGATGATCCAAGCAATTAAAACAAACTAATAGCAGCCTTTGTCACAAAACTGTAAATTAAACCTTTGTTTATACTAGTCTATTTGCCCTAAAACTGTGAAAATCAACAAACTAGTTAATCAAATAATAAAATCTAACCACAATATATTATCCAAATTACCGCATTAGCTTGCTGTTTTTGATTGAATAATTAAGCCATTCTTGTTCAAATGGCGGGTTAATAACGAATAACAACTATTCTAGTGGCTTTTGTGCTTGCTAGAGCGAAGCGAATTATACGGTTTAATGAAATATTCACGCGTCTTTATCAATAGTCTGGCTTATGAGCTAGCACCCCAAGTAGTGTCGAGTAGCGATTTAGAATCTCGCTTGGCCCCGCTTTATCAAAAGTTTCGTATTCCTATGGGGCAACTTGCCGCATTAACCGGAATTACCGAGCGTCGTTGGTGGCCTAAAGGTCATCGTTTATCAGACGGCGCTATTGCTGCTGCACGTAAAGCCGTGAATGAAACCGGTATTAATGTCAGCGACTTAGGTGCTGTGGTTTACACGGGTGTGTGCCGTGACCAACACGAACCAGCAACCGCTTGCCGTATTGCTGCCGAACTTGGCGTGTCTAAAGACACAGCCATTTACGACATCAGCAATGCTTGTTTAGGGGTGTTGTCGGGTATTTTAGATATTGCCAATCGTATTGAACTTGGGCAAATCAAAGCCGGCATGGTTGTGTCGTGCGAATCTGCACGAGATATCGTTGATGCCACCATCGATCACATGCTAGCCGAACCGACAATGCAGAATTTTGCTCAGTCATTGGCTACGTTAACCGGTGGTTCAGGTGCGGTAGCAGTCATTTTAACCGATGGCACTTTGCCACTTACCACCACACGCCAGCATCAATTGCTAGGTGCGAGTCATTTGTCTGCACCTGAGCACCACCAATTGTGTCAATGGGGCCTACAAGAAGCAGGGCACTTATTGTATCGCGAGTTTATGCGTACCGATGCAGTTACCTTGCTCAAAGAAGGCGTAGAACTTGCTAAGCATACTTGGGAGCATTTCCTAGAGCAGCGTGATTGGGTTGTTGAACAAGTTGATAAAGTGATTTGTCACCAAGTGGGCGCATCAAACCGCCGACAAGTGCTAAATGCATTAAACATCCCCCACGAAAAAGAATATCCCACCTATCAAACCTTAGGCAACATGGGCACGGTTTCATTACCGGTTACTGCTGCAATTGCCCACGATGAAGGTTTTTTACGTGTTGGCGACCAAGTCAGCTTTTTAGGGATAGGCAGTGGTTTGAACTGCATGATGTTAGGAATTAAGTGGTAAGCCTTGGGCTGCACTGAATTTTTGCATATCATTATAAAAATAGTTAACAGGATGCATCATGCTAGACAACTTACTGCCATTTAAAAGTCATTATTTAGACCGTAACGGCAATAAACTACATTACATAAACGAAGGCCAAGGCGAGCCAGTCGTTATGGTGCACGGTAATCCTAGTTGGAGTTACTACTACCGTAATTTAGTGAGCGCGTTGAGCGATCAGCATCAGTGTATTGTGCCAGACCATATTGGTTGCGGCTTATCAGACAAACCCGATGATCCACAATACGATTACACCCTAAAAAACCGTATTGATGATTTAGAAGCCTTGCTAGACAGCCTTGATGTAAAACAAAACATCACCCTCGTGGTACACGACTGGGGCGGTATGATTGGAATGGGCTTTGCTGCACGTCATCCTGAGCGTATTAAACGCATTGTGTGTTTAAACACGGCAGCGTTTCATCTTCCTAAAACCAAACCGTTTCCTTGGGCATTGTGGATTTGCCGCGAAACCTTACTCGGCACCTTGTTAGTCCGTGGTTTAAATGCATTTTCATCAGCAGCCTCGTATGTGGGTGTTAAACGTAAACCCATGTCTAAAGAAGTGCGTGAAGCTTATGTAGCGCCATTTGATTCTTGGAAAAACCGTATTTCGACACTACGCTTTGTCCAAGACATTCCACTCAAACCTGGCGACAGAAACTACGACTTAGTGACTAGCATTGGCGATAGCTTAAGCGAGTTTGCTGACGTACCGACGTTGATTTGTTTTGGTTTACAAGATTTTGTGTTTGATAAGTATTTTTTAGAAGAATGGCGACAGCGAATGCCTCACGCCACGGTGCACGAGTTTGCTGACTGCGGTCATTACATTCTTGAAGATGCCAGCGACGAAGTGATTGGCTTAATTAAAGACTTTATCGCAAAAAATTAATTACACCCTAAAAGGCTCATTTGAGCCTTTTAGCTATTTAACCGTCTATAATTATTTATATATTGGCTCGTTATTGTCGTTAGCCAGCATATATGTGTTACTCACATTAGCCAAAAATGAAGCCACATGACTCAAACCTCTGCACTTGCTAATGCCAATATCTGTCAGCACCTTAAAACGGCTGCGCAAACTATGCCTGCCGGACTTGCTGTTGCAGTGCAACACGCTAAGCAAGGCCAGTTCAATTATCAAGAAATCGACTTTGCTACCTTACATCAACAATCGGACATGATTGCTAAAGGGCTCATTCAGTACGGTATCAAGCGCGGCATGAAAGCCGTGTTAATGGTCACCCCAAGCATTGAGTTTTTCTCGTTAACATTTGCCTTGTTCAAAGCAGGTATTATCCCCATTTTAGTTGACCCAGGTATGGGCATCAAAAATCTTAAACAGTGTTTTGCAGAGTCGCAACCAGATGCCTTTATCGGCATACCTAAAGCGCATATTGCTAGGCGTGTACTGGGTTGGGGAAAAAGCAGTGTTAAACAGGTAATTAATGTCGGTGGTTCAGGCATTGAACGTTGGTTAACAAATGCCACAAGTTTAGAAACTATTACCGAAATAGGCCGAAATGAGGCTTATCCTTTTGAAATGGCCCTGCTAAAGCCAGATGATATGGCCGCTATTTTGTTTACCAGTGGCAGTACTGGTACTCCCAAAGGCGTGGTGTACAGCCATGGGATGTTTGAAGCGCAAATAAGCGCACTTAAACACGATTACGGCATCGCTCCTGGCGAGCGAGACTTAGCGACTTTTCCGCTGTTTTCATTATTTGGCCCTGCATTAGGCATGGCATCCATTGTGCCAGACATGGATGCGAGTAAACCTATTACCGCAAACCCAGCCAATTTGTTTGCTGCAATCGAGCAATATAAATGTAGCAATATGTTTGTTAACCCAGCTTTGCTAGAGCGATTAGGTCAAGCTGGCGAGCAAACTCAGCATAAACTGACTAGCGTTAAGCGAGTGATATCAGCGGGTGCTCCGGCAACGATTAGCTCAATCAAGCGCTTTAGCAACATGCTTAACCCACAAGTTGAAGTGCTTAACTCTTATGGTGCCACTGAATCGTTACCTATTAGCATGATTGGTAGTCATGCGTTGTTTGCGACCAGTCAACAGACCGATCAAGGTAAAGGCATATGTGTCGGCAAACCGATATCGTCAGTTAGTGTTGATATTATTGCCATTATAGATAAAGTCCAATTAGATTGGTCTGAAGTTAAAAAGCTTAGCGCAAATGAAATTGGCGAAATTGTCGTGAGCGGCCCTATGGTTAGCCAAGCCTATTATCAACGTCAACATGCCACTGAGTTAGCTAAAATACACGACGGTGAACACGTTAAGCACCGCATGGGAGATGTGGGTTATCTCGATGATAATGGCTTATTGTGGATGTGTGGTCGTAAAGGCCATATTGTTGATGCCACGCGCGGTAAGCAAAAATTAAAGCGCTTTTATACACTGCCCTGTGAGCGAGTGTTTAATACTCACACTCAAGTCAAACGTTCTGCCATTGTTGGCGTTAATGTGGGTGGGGACGTTGTGCCAGTTATGTGTATCGAATTGCAAAAAGATATTGTTTGCTCAACCTCTAAAGCCCTTTATCAAGAGTTAATAGAATTAGCCGAGCAGTATCCACATACGCAAGGTATTGGTCGTTTTTTAATTCATCCCGACTTCCCTGTAGATGTACGCCATAATGCTAAAATTTTCAGAGAAAAGCTCGCTGTTTGGGCACAAAAGCAGTGGAAAGAATAAGGCCGTACTCAAGTAATTATTAAGTAAGAATAAGACCAGTCCTAAAGTTAGAGCAAGGTAATAATAATGAAGCTGACAGACTTACATCCCCTAGAGCAAGCCGCACTTAAACAATTAGCGCTATCGGTCAACAAAGTGTTTGTGACCGGTGCAGGCGGCTTTTTAGGGTTTGCTATTTGTCAGCGTTTATTGGCCGTAGGTATTGAGGTGGTGGGTTTTGCTAGAGGATATTATCCTAAGCTTGTTGAGCTTGGTGTTGATATGCGTCAAGGTGATATCAGCGACTTTGACACGGTAAAACAGGCAATGCAAGGCTGTGACGTAGTGTTTCATGTAGCATCAAAGGCAGGCGTGTGGGGTAGTAAGCAAAGTTATTATTCGCCTAATGTCGACGGTGCGGCTAATATTGTTAATGCTTGTAAAGCGCTTAATATTCAAAATCTTATTTATACCAGCACCCCAAGCGTGACCTTTGCAGGGCGTGACGAAAACGGCATTAACGAGTCAGCACCTTACGCTGCTGAGTACCTCAATTATTATGGTGAGTCTAAAGCCATTGCCGAACAAAACGTGCTTGCCGCTAATTCTGCTCAACTTCGAACCACCGCCTTACGGCCACATTTAATTTGGGGGCCAAACGATCCTCACCTGGTACCTCGAGTGATTGAACGTGCTAAAGCAGGGCGATTAAAGCTAGTTGGAAATGAAGATAAACTGGTCGATACCATTTATGTTGATAACGCCGCCTACGCCCATATTTTGGCTGCTGTAGACTTAATAGCAGACGCTAAATGCGCCGGTAAATCGTATTTTTTAAGTAATGATCAACCTATTACCATGGCAGACATGCTTAATCGCATTTTAGCTTGTGTCGACTTACCGCCCGTGACCAAACGTGTACCAACGCGTGTCGCTTACACCGCAGGTGTTGTACTTGAATTTGTTTATGGTTTGTTTAATAAACAGCAAGAGCCCATTATGACTCGCTTTGTAGCAAGGCAACTGTCGACCAGCCATTACTTTGACATTGGCGCAGCAAAACAAGACTTAGGCTATCAGCCGCTGGTTAGCATTGAGCAAGGTATGCAAAAGCTGAAGCAATCTTTGTCGAACTAATAGCCTAGCAGCCACACATCTTCCGTGTATTTACAGCACTCACATATGTGATTTAAACGATGTAAACAACTGTTTGTAAAATTGTTTTTACATCACTTCGTGGGTTATTTTTCAACAATCACTTGGTTATATTTTATTCCACTGTATCTTAAATTCCGATCACCACAACAATAACCCCAAAGAGGGTAACAACTCATAACAAGGTGGCGCAGGGAGAAGCAATGCAAGATAACAATCAGGGTAAATGGAACTTAGCCACATTAGCCATTCATGGCGGACATCAACGCGAAGCCTTTGGCTCACTCACCACACCTTTGTATCAAACTGCCACCTTTGTATTTGATACAGCCGAGCAGGGCGGAGCACGTTTTGCCGGAGAAGAACCGGGCTATATTTATACTCGTCTCGGTAACCCAACCACCGCAGAGCTCGAGCGTAAAATGGCGCTGTTAGAAGGTGCTGAAGATGCCGCAGCAACTGCATCTGGTATGGCTGCTGTATCCAGTGCATTATTAACTCATCTGCATGCAGGCGATCACTTAGTCGCATCTAAAGCGGTTTATGGTTGCACCTTCGCGCTCATGACCACTCAGCTAACGCGCTTAGGTATTACATCAACATTGGTCGATTTTTCCGACATAGCTGCAATCGAAGCCGCCATCAAACCAAACACCAAAGTGTTGTTTTGCGAAACACCAGTAAATCCACATTTACAAGTATTCGATCTTGCTGCTATGGCCAAAGTAGCTAAAGCACATAATCTAGTTTCAATCGTCGACAACACCTTTATGACACCACTTTTGCAGCAACCACTAACGTTAGGCATCGACATGGTGATCCACAGTGCCACCAAGTACTTAAACGGTCACGGTGATGTAATCGCGGGTATTGTGTGCGGCAATGCAGAGCACATGCACAGATTAAAATTCGAAATATTAAAAGACTTTGGTGGCGTGATATCACCACACGACGCTTGGTTAATCTTACGCGGTTTAAAAACCCTAGACGTACGGTTAACTCGTCACTGCGACAATGCAGAAGTGTTAGCCGAATATTTAGATAAACACCCTAAATTCAGCCAGGTCTTTTACCCAGGCTTAGAACACCACCAAGGTCATCGTTTCATCGGCAACCAAATGAAGCGCGCTGGCGGTGTCATCGCATTCGAATTGGCGGGTGATAAGCAAGACGCAATCAACTTTGTTAATCGTTTAAAGTTATTCACTATCGCCGTAAGCTTAGGTGACGCAGAATCGCTGATCCAACACCCTGCATCAATGACCCATTCCCCTTACACCCCAGAAGCCCGACTAGCTGCAGGCATTACCGACAACCTACTACGTATCTCAGTCGGATTAGAGAATGTAGAAGATCTTATCGCGGATATAGAACAAGCGTTAGCTTAAAACTAAGGATTAAAATAATATGCTGCGCTTAAGTTAAGTTTGTAGCATTTTTTTGAAAAAAATCTTATATAGGTATCTAATACTTCGCTGTTAGTACCTATCAATCGTTAAAGATGAATATCGCTTTGGCTTTGAAGCTCTGAACTAATTTACCTTTTCCACTAAATGACATCAGCTTGAAGTTTTCCGTTATCGATACTCACATCAACGCTTTTCCTTTAAGCAGTTTACGCAGCCACATTCTGTTGGGGCTGAGCAGTGCTTGTAGTTCTAGGCTTAATGGTGACCGTTCACCGCATAAGTTTGCTGCTAAGCATTCAGCAACCAGTGGGCCTGAGCTTAGGCCGCGAGAACCTAGTCCTCCTAACACATATAATCCGTCATAAATTGGTGCTGGTGTTATTTGCCAATAACGTTGCCATAGACTGGGTTTGTCTTTCGATTGTTGCTGAACAGCATAGCGTGTAAATAACGCTTCAACATCAGGTGCGCAACCCATTACCGGAAAATGATCGCGACTGACCATCCTTACGCCGACTCTGGCGTCATTGTTTGAAACATCAATATCGTTAGGCCAGTTTGAATTTGGAAAGCTTTGTTGCATTTTTAGGCTGTTTTCATGCTGCTCTATCGGGCAAAAATCAAGATGCTGTGGGTCTTTTACATAACTTGCTCCAACGCAATGTAATTGGTTATGTTGTGGCGTTAAATAACCATTGGCGCAGATAACAGTATTAAGTTGTGCCAGTTCACCTTGTGGCGGTACATGGCTAACTTGACCTCTAAAACCAGTGATTTGCAAGTTTTTTGTCTGTTTATACTGGGTAAGTTGAGCTCCAGAGGCGATGACGACCTGTTGGTGGGTTGCTATAGGGGTATTATTCCCGGCACTAAACAGTTGCCAACCTGATGAGTGTGATTCAAGTGAGCTAATATCGCTATTATAAATAACGCGAACCTTGGTTAATGTTTGTGCTTTGGCAATGCTAGCTTGTGCGAATTCAAACGGACAAGCCCAGCCTCCTAATGGGTAGTAAAAGCCAGATTTATCAATCTCGACGTTAGCAAGTCGTGTGGCTTGGTTTGGACTTACTGCAAAAGCAATTTCAGTTGGCCATGCTTGGCCATCAATAATTTTATCCAATCTTGTTTGGCTACGTTGATCGAAACCTGTATGTAATACACCGCACCACTGATGGCCTATTTCATATTCATTATCAACTAATGCCTGAATTCTGCGTCGACTGTATAGGAAGGCTTGTTGGAAAAATTGGCTTAGCGATCCATTTTCTGGCGTAAGTAAGGGATAAATGGCACCTTGTTTGTTACCAGATGCGCCTTGTCCTAATGTGTCATCTTTGCAATAAATAATCACATCTTTGCCGCGCTCAGCCAGAGATAAAGCAAGACTTGCAGAAGCGATACCGCCCCCTATAATAGCTATAGGGCTGTTGTTATTAGAATGTAACGGTGGCAATGGGTTATAAGCAAACTGTTGCTGTAGTTGTTGTCTTAGTGCGTTACGTTCTGCGATAGCAATCTCATCATTGGATTTTGATGATGTAGTTGATAAAAAACCGCATAGTGCTAGTTGCTTTTTAATAGCCGGAGCGACATCGGTATCATTTGTGCTGGCTGCTAAAAATGTTGCATTATCAACACTGAGCCGACCATATTGCCAAAGTGAACTTTGATTAAAATAATGATCTGAATAAGCCTCTTGGTTCGTATGGGGTAGGGCAAACCAATGTGTTATCCTTTGTTTACTAGGCGTGGCAACGACTTTGGCTTGCGCTAGTGGCGAGCCTTGATACAGGTCTATGATAAGTTGGTTTTGAAGTAGGCCTAGCCGCTGACAACCTTCAATGGCTGCAATTTCACCATTGAGTAGTGCTTGGGTAAAATCGAATAAATGATGGTCTGAATTAAGTAGCCCTTGTTGTTGCCATTTGTATTCTAGTTGCTTACGATTTACTGGGCTTTGTTCAAATACACTGATGTGAATTCGAGTTTTTTGCTGTTTCAAAGGGTTTTGCAGGTTAGCCTCTTGCAAGGCTGCCAGTAATATTATTATTTCGTGGCCATCGCCAAAACCGAGTTGGCCTAGCGTTAATAAATGTGGTTGAGTATTTGTGGCTGCTATTTTATCGTCACCGCTTTGCAATACTTCGGCGATATACTGCTTAAAAATGTGGAGATATCGGCTATTTTGATTGACGTTGTTGCCCAGTAATTCACAAATATGCAACTCGTGTAAATTCGGGGATACAGATAATAAAGGTGTTTTATTCAAAATATTTTACTCAGGGCCGATAACTTGGCATTATTTTACCTGCGTTTATGGAAAGCTGACCACTTAATTGCTTCAAAGCAGCTATGATTGCCGCAATTAAGTACCGACATGTACCAAATGGATAGCATAAAAATGAAAAGAGTCGTGATCACCGGAATGGGTGTTGTTTCAAGTATCGGTAATAACAAGCTAGAAGTGACTGATTCACTTAAAGCGGGTCGTAGCGGTATTACTCACTCGGCACAGTTTGAAGAAATGCAATTACGTAGCAAAGTTTGGGGTGACATTAAAATGAACCCAGCTGATCATATCGATCGTAAAGCACTACGCTTTATGGGCGATGCTGCTGCATATGCTTACATTGCTATGCAGGAAGCGATTGCTGACGCTAACTTAACAGAAGAGCAATATTCTAATTTCCGTGTCGGCTTGATTGCTGGAACGGGTGGCGCATCTTCAAAAAACCAAGTTCAGGCTGCTGATACACTTCGTGAAAAAGGTGTTAAGCGTGTAGGCCCTTATATAGTGCCTCGTATTATGTCGAGTACTGCAAGTGCTTGCTTGGCGACACCATTTAAAATTAAAGGCACGAGCTATTCAATCAGTTCAGCTTGTGCCACTTCAGCTCATTGTATTGGCCATGCCGTTGAACTTATTCAAATGGGTAAGCAAGATATGGTTTTTGCTGGCGGTGCTGAAGAAGTCGATTGGACACTCACTATGGGCTTTGATGCTATGGGAGCACTATCGACTAAGTACAATGACACGCCTGAAAAAGCGTCTCGTACTTATGATGCCGATCGTGATGGTTTTGTTATTTCTGGCGGCGGCGGTATCGTTGTTGTTGAAGAATTAGAACATGCCTTAGCACGTGGTGCGAAGATTTATGCTGAGATTGTTGGTTATGGTGCCACATCTGATGGCTACGACATGGTTGCTCCGTCTGGAGAAGGTGCCGTACGTTGTATGCAGATGGCATTAGCCGATGTCGATACACCAGTTGATTACATCAACACTCATGGTACTTCTACTCCTGTAGGTGACATGCGTGAACTTGAAGCATTGCGCGAAGTGTTTGGCGATAACATGCCTCCTATCGCATCAACTAAATCAATGACAGGCCATGCTTTAGGTGCTGCGGGTGTTCATGAAGCGATTTACAGCTTAATCATGATGGAAGACAGTTTTATTGCTCCAAGCATTAACATTGACAACCTAGATGAAAAAGCAACTGGCATGCCAGTAGTTCGTGAAATGCGCAAAGCAGAATTGAACACCATCATGAGCAATAGCTTTGGTTTTGGTGGCACTAACGCAACGTTAGTCATGCGTAAATATAAAGCATAAAACCTCATTAGTGGGGCAACCCGCGAATGATTTGAAAGCCAGCATCGGAAACGATACTGGCTTTTTTATTGCCTTTTGCATAGAGAAAAAGCGATAACAGGCGGTAACAAGCGATTACAAGCGAACGCTGCGCTTATGGAAAGACTAAATGCCTAGATGCTAGTTCGCTTTGCGGCTAGAAGCTATAAAAGCGAAAGCGATGTAAGCGTATATCGGAGTTATTTGTCGGTTGTTTCTGATGTTAACCGCTTGGCTTTTATAACCGCGAAGCGAACTAGCAGGACGAAGTCCGCTCTAGCATCCAGGTTTAGTCAGCGAGAACATTCAGCGCTATTTGCCATGACGGAGTGGGTGAATTTGGTATAAGATACTAGTTATAAAAAAACGCGATGTGATGTCGTTAAACTCGCAGTGAATAAGATACCCAAATGAAAATAATTGCCGATGAAAACATGCCTTATGTTGATGCCTTGTTTGGCTATTTAGGCAAGATTGAATATGTAAATGGCCGAACCTTGACTGCTAAACAAGTTGAAGATGCTGATGTGTTATTGGTGCGTTCTGTGACCAAAGTGAATGCTGCGTTAATTAAAAATGCGCATAAACTTAAATTTGTGGGTAGTGCGACAATTGGTACCGATCATATTGATGTTGATTATCTTTCGTTGCGCAATATTTATTTTACTAATGCCCCTGGGTGTAACGCGACTGCAGTAGGTGAGTATGCATTTATTGCCATGCTGGAGTTAGCGCAACGTTTCGGTGAGTCTCTAGCCGGTAAAGTGGTTGGGATTGTCGGCGCGGGTAATACCGGCACCGCAGCCGCGAAGTGTATGCAAGCTTATGGGCTAAAAGTATTGTTATGCGATCCCATTAAAGCATCGCAAGGTGATACCCGAGAGTTTGTGTCGCTAGACACTATTATTGAACAAGCCGATATTATTAGTCTGCATGTGCCTATCACTAAAGACGGTGAGCACAAAACCTGGTACTTGTTTGATGAAACTCGACTGAATAAGCTAAAGCCCAATACTTGGTTACTAAATTGCTGTCGAGGCGAGGTTATTGACAACCGAGCGCTGATCAAGTTTAAACAACAACGTGATGATGTAAAGCTGGTACTTGACGTGTGGGAAGGTGAGCCAAATCCAATGGCCGAATTAGTCGCCTTAGCAGAGTTTGCTACGCCGCATATTGCAGGTTATAGCCTTGAAGGTAAAGCCCGTGGTACGTTTATGTTGTATCAAAAGTGGTGTGAGTTACTTGATTTTCCGGTGAAAAAATCATTAGAAAGTTTATTACCGGCATTTCAATTTAACCAAATTGTAAATCAAGGTGATTTAACTGAAAGCCAATTGCTGAAATTGTCGCGTTTGGTCTATGATTTGCGTGATGATGACTTTAGTTTTAGAGGGTGTTTTTCAACAGCGACAGGTTTTGATTTAATGCGTAAAAACCACACTTATCGTCGTGAATATAGTGCTATCTCGTTAGCTCAATCTGTGGACTATTTATCTGATGGTACGATTAACCCACCGATGTTGAGTGCTTTAGGCTTTAATTAATTAGTTAAAGTATATAAGGCCGATATTGCCAATAGAACGACAGATTGAAGCTAAAAAACAGTAATTTTAGCCAGTTGAGAAAAAATCACTTCAAAGTCGGCTTTTTTAGTACATTAACCCTAGTAAAGCATAACTAAACTAGGGTAGATTGATTGTTCAAACTGGATAATATGGAGTCGAGCGTTAATTATGTCTCAGGAATTTAATGTAGTCGTTTTAGGTGCATCGGGCGCAGTGGGTCAAACAATGATTGAGATCCTCGAGCAGCGTAATTTTCCGGTTGCTAAGTTGTTTCCATTAGCGAGCAGTCGCAGTGCTGGCGAAACAGTCAGTTTTCACGGTAAACAAGTTGAAATTCTTGACGTAGAAACGTTTGATTGGACCCAAGCACAAATTGGCTTCTTTTCTGCTGGTGGTGATGTGTCTGCTAAATGGGCGCCGATTGCGGGTGATGCAGGTTGTGTTGTTATCGATAACACCTCACATTTTCGTTACGACGTAGATGTGCCCCTGGTGATACCTGAAGTTAACCCAGAAGCCATTGCTGATTTTCGCAATCGCAATATCATCGCTAATCCTAATTGTTCAACGATTCAGATGTTAGTGGCTCTTAAGCCTATTTATGATGCTTTTGGTATTTCACGTATCAACGTGGCGACGTATCAGTCTGTGTCGGGAACCGGTAAAAAGGCGATTGATGAGCTAGCGGGTCAAAGTGCTAAATTATTGCAAGGATTACCGTCTGAGCCAACAGTTTATCCAAAGCAAATTGCCTTTAACGTATTGCCTCAAATTGATGTGTTTATGGAAAATGGCTACACCAAAGAAGAAATGAAAATGGTGTGGGAAACGCAGAAAATTTTTGGTGATGACGAAATTGTGGTTAATCCAACGGCTGTGCGTGTGCCTGTTTTTTATGGTCATTCTGAAGCTATCCACATTGAAACTCGTCAACCTGTTGATGCAGAAGATGTTAAAGCTGTTTTACGTAATGCACCAGGCGTAGAATTGTTTGATGATGATAGCGAATATCCAACCGCGGTAACTGAAGCTGCAGGTAATGATCCTGTTTATGTTGGTCGTGTTCGTAAAGATATTTCACACTCTCACGGTATAAATTTATGGGTTACTGCCGATAACATTCGTAAGGGCGCAGCATTAAACAGCGTACAAATTGCCGAGATTTTGATTAGAGATTACTATTAATTACGCTTTAACAATGTGTAATGACTTAATCAACAACGCGATTTAGTTTAAAAAGCCTGCAATGCGCAGGCTTTTTCCGTTTTACTGAGCCCAATAGTAGCAGGTGTGGTGAATCTAGTTTATAGTCGTAAACATATCATTTTTAACATCAATAACATCGAAATTGCCTGTGAAATTGGCTCACGATTGATGTGACTCGATACAGTTAACGACCATAATACTAACGATAAAAATTGCCTAAAGCCTGTTGCCAAATCGGTAACTCAATAGCGCTAAAAGGGAAGGATGGGATGACTTTGCGTACTTCATATATTGTGGGTTTGATTGCCTGCACAGCGGTTGGTTTAACCAGTGTACAAATTATTGAGTCTGCACAGGCAGAAACGCTCAAAATTACTGGGCCCAATGGCGAGGTTAAACAACAAGCGAAACGGCAATATGGTCCGACGACATCAAGAGATACGTTTTGGAGTATTGCGCAAAAAGTCAGACCCAGTGATAAGGTCAGTATTTATCAAGTGATGGCGGCGTTATTTGACGCGAATCCACATGCTTTTAGTGGTAATAATTACAATACATTAGAACGAGGGATGATATTACTTATTCCTTCTGTAGATGTGATAGCCGCTATACCCAATGATGTTGCTAAACGCCGTGCTGAACAAGATGACCGCCGCGCTAGCAGACAAACCCAGCCTCGTCCCGTTATTAATAAACCTATTCAATCCCCTATAGTCGAAACGCCTAAAAAGCCTACTGCTGCAAAACCACTGCAAATAGTTCAGCAAACACCTGCTGTAGCGGTTCAAACCAAAGCGATTAATGAGGCTAATGCGGTTGTCGTAAATGATCTCAATAGCACCTTAGATAAAGCTAATGCAAAAACGTTGATGGTCACGGATGAGCTAGCGCGCGCGCAAGATGAATTAATGGTCAGTAATAATGACAATCAAGCGTTGAAAAACAAAATTGAACAAATGTCATTAAACATTTCCTCGCTTGAAGAAGATCTACAACTATTACGCGAGAAATATGAAGCTTTAAACTTAGAAAATAAAAAACTCGAAGATCAAACCGAAAATGCGGAACCCGTAGTAGAAGAACCCACTGACTTTTGGCGTAGCCTAATGGATAACACCATTTTGTTGATCCTTGCCGCCTCTATTCCTCTGTTAATTATCTTCGGGCTTATTTTCTGGTTGCTCAGTCGCCGAAATAAAAAGTCTCAACAATCTGAAGTGAAAACAGCAACCCAGTCTGAACAAGAGTCTGCAGCTGCAACAGGCAGTGATGGCTTAGATGACTCTGATGATATTGTGGTCCATTTAGATTCAAGTGATGAAGATTCAATTGATGATTTATTGGATTTAGACAGCGTAGATTTACAGCCTGAAATCCAAATGGAAGATGATGCCGAGATGGATATGGCGTCAGATATGTTTGTTAGTGAAACAGAAATAGAAGACGAAGAAGGGACCTCATTAGACGATTTATGGGCAGAGGCTATGGAAGATCAAGATTCTGATCTTGAACCTCTTGAAGATGATGATGATCTCGATAGTCTACTTGCTGGATTAGATGATAAGCCTGCTGCAACCCTAAATTCTGCTGCACCAGAGGATGATTTAGACAGTTTGTTGGCGGGTTTAGATGAAGATACTGGAAAAGATGAAACTGATGATCTAGATGCTTCAGCAGAAAATGATATTGATTCGCTATTAGCTGAGTTTGATATGCCTGCAGAGCCAGATGATGTGGCTGCGGCAGCAGTAAAATCAGCAGACACAAGCGCGGATGACGATATCGATGCATTGTTAGCTGAGTTTGATATGCCTGCAGAGTCGGATGATGTTGCCGCTGCCGCAGCAGTAAAATCAGCAGACACAAGCGCGGAAGATGATATCGATGCATTGTTAGCTGAGTTTGATATGCCTGCAGAACCGGATGATGTGGCCGCCGAAACGCCGGTAAAATCAGCTGAAGCAAACGCGGATGACGATATCGATGCATTGTTAGCTGAGTTTGATATGCCTGCAGAGCCAGATGATGTGGCCGCCGAAACACCGGTAAAATCAGCAGAAGCAAACGCGGAAGACGATATCGATGCATTGTTAGCTGAGTTTGATATGCCTGCAGAGCCAGATGATGTGGCCGCCGAAACACCGGTAAAATCAGCTGAAGCAAACGCGGATGACGATATCGATGCATTGTTAGCTGAGTTTGATATGCCAGCTGAGTCGGATGATGTGGCCGCCGAAACACCGGTCAAATCAGCTGAAGCAAAAGCGGATGACGATATCGATGCATTGTTAGCTGAGTTTGATATGCCAGCAGAGCCAGATGATGTGGCTGCCGAAACACCGGTAAAATCAGCTGAAGCAAAAGCGGATGACGATATCGATGCATTGTTAGCTGAGTTTGATATGCCTGCAGAGCCAGATGATGTGGCTGCCGAAACACCGGTAAAATCAGCTGAAACAAACGCGGAAGAGGACCTAGATTTATTACTATCAGAGCCTGATTCGGAACAAACTGATGTTGATGCTCCTACTGCAACGGACGAAGATATAGATCAACTCCTAGCCGGCTTATCTGCAACCAAGGATGAGAACGAAGAAGATAGCTCAACAGATAGCTCAACAGATGATGGGGATACAGTAAACCGTGATTCAATTGACAACAATGATGACATAGCCGCGTTAATTGCAGCTGAGTTGCAAGATGATACTAACGAAGATATCCAAGATGAAGAGTCGAGTGATGATGACATTGACGCATTGCTGTCTAGCTTGAATGAGCCTGTTATTGAATCAGTGTTTGACGAAAAAAGTGATGAACTATCAACCGGTGAACAGCAAACTTCCGATAGTGATGATTTAGCGGCGCAAATTGCTGCAGAGTTAAGTGATGAGGATGTCGTAGATTCTATTGATGATAATGAAACCAGTGATGATGACATCGATGCATTATTAGCGAGTCTTAACGAGCCAGTGATTGAGTCAGATGCCGATATTCAGGAAAAGGCTGCCGTTCAAGCACTGATAGCTGCTGAATTAGATGATGATATTTCCGATGAAGAATCAATATCTGATGATGAGTCCCTCGATGATGAC
The DNA here is from genome assembly GCF_014163715.1 of Shewanella sp. SR44-4. NCBI lineage: Bacteria > Pseudomonadati > Pseudomonadota > Gammaproteobacteria > Alteromonadales > Shewanellaceae > Shewanella > Shewanella sp. SR44-4. The sequence goes on from NZ_JACJDU010000036.1 coordinate 48,539, forward strand.
ATTAATACTTTATTGGCAAGCTTTAAAGAAGATATAAAAGACGATACTCCATCAGAAAATGACACTGAAAAACCACAGTATGGCAGTGCTCCACAGGTTGACAGTACTCAGCCTGACAATGAAAGCATCGACGATAACGCATTATTCGATGAGTTTGATGAATATCTTAATGATACCGATTTAACTAACACAGATGATACCGCTGATATTGAAACGAACAAGTATATTGAGCCAGAAGTGGATGCTGATAAAGCAGCAGACAGCGATGACGAAGATAACAGCTGGTTAGATGCTGAACTTGAAGCCGCGTTAGCGTCAACGAGCAATAATGATGTTGAGTCTGATCAAGAAACTGCAGCTGCACAAGCTCCTACATCAGAAACGGATGATGGTCTTGATGCCTTGTTAGCACAAATGGATGATGAAGAGGCTGCTTCGTCTAGTGCGAAAAGTAAAATCAATAAAGATTCAGGCTTCTTTAATGACCTAAAATCAAGTAAACCAAAACCTGAACTTTTAGATTGGGAAAGCGATTTACTTAAAGCTGCGGAGTCAGCCGCTGACGAGAGAGAAGTCGATGAAGCAGATGTGAGTGACGATGATCTACTGGCTGCATTTTCACAATCACTCAATGATGACGACAACGATGATGACTTTACCTCAGAAGATGAGTATATCCTTAGCGATGACAACTTAACTGTTGATGAAGCATTGGCTGCACTCGATCAAAAAGAACGAAGCCAATCAACAGAATATAAAGCCAGTGACGATGACTTAATGCGTTTTGAGCGTGAAAACGGTTATATCGATATTGATAAACTGTTGAACGATGCTGATGAAGATGACGATAAAACCGATCAGTATAAAGACGTTAATGTTGATATGGGCTCTGCAAGTTCATTAATGGGCAATCCGAATATGGTTGATGTTGATGATGAAGAAAACTCCGTTAATGCAAAACTTGATTTAGCCAGGGCGTATATTGAGATTGAAGATCAAGACAGTGCCCGAGCGTTATTAAAAGAAGTGCAAATGGACGGTAATGAACGTCAGCAATTAGAAGCCAAAAATTTACTAAAAAGTGTCAGTTAAGCCGATAATTTTTTGCCTGCATAGGTAAAGAAATAGGCTTATGTTAACCACATAAAAGCAAACGGCGCAGATACATGCGCCGTTTTTTTGTGATAAACTGCGCGCCATTATTGAGTAGAGGATATAGGCATGCGGGTCGCGTTAGGTGTTGAATATGATGGTAGTGGTTTTTGTGGGTGGCAGCGCCAACTCGAGGTCGATTCAGTGCAAGCCCAGATTGAAAAAGCGTTAAGTTATGTGGCTAATGAACCTATAACCGTTTTGTGTGCCGGAAGAACAGATACTGGTGTACACGGTACCGGGCAGGTGGTTCATTTTGACACCGATGTTGAACGTCCAATGACGGCGTGGACACAGGGCGTTAATGCTAATTTACCCGACAGTGTGGCGATACGCTGGGCAAAAGAAGTCGATGACAGTTTTCATGCTCGTTACAGTGCGACAGCCAGACGTTACCGCTATGTGATTTATAATCATAAACTGCGCCCGGGTATTTTAAGTGCCGGAGTGAGCCATTATCACGGTGATATTGATGAAACCTTGATGCATAAAGCGGCACAGCTTTTTGTTGGCGAACACGATTTTACCAGTTTTAGAGCATTGCATTGTCAATCTAAAACGCCGTTTCGAAACGTGCATCAAGTCAATGTGACTCGCCAAGGCATGTATGTGATGGTCGATATTCAAGCTAATGCATTTTTACATCATATGGTGCGTAATATTGTTGGTTCATTACTGCAAATCGGCTTAGGTAATCAACCTATAGAGTGGATAACAGAATTGTTTGCCCTGAAAAATCGTAAGCTAGCGGCACCTACTGCTAAACCGAATGGATTGTATTTGGTCGATGTGACTTACCCTGAACAATATCAATTGCCTAAGTTAGCTTTGGGTCCATTGTTTATGCTCGATTAAGTCTTGTAAGTTATCTTTATTGAAATGTAAAACCCATGTTCTGTATTCGCAGCGCCGAGTAAGGTTTGAATAAGTTAAATGGTATTGAATTATGTCAATCGTGTCTGAAATTACTGTACCCAATCAACAGTCAAGCTTAGCTCAATGGCTGGATTATTTGCTGGCAATTCATCCTAGCGAAATTGACATGGGCTTAACTCGAGTCAGCGCTGTTGCCGAGAAATTAAATGTGCTTGATTTAGCGCCAGCGAAAGTCATTACCGTAGCCGGTACCAATGGCAAAGGTACAACCTGCGCTATGCTGGCTTCGATTTTACATCAAGCTGATTTGTCCGTCGGCGTTTATAGCTCGCCTCATTTGCTGCATTACAATGAACGGGTACAAATAAATCAACAAGATGCCAGTGATGACTCCCTTATCGAAGCTTTTTGTGCGATAGAGACCGCGCGAGGTGATATTTCATTAACCTTTTTTGAATATGCCACCTTAGCAGGTTTATATTTGTTTAAAGCTGCTAAAGTCGATGTGATCATTCTTGAAGTGGGTTTAGGTGGGCGATTGGATGCAACCAATATTATCGATTCCACTGCCACTATTTTGACCTCTATCGATCTTGATCATCAAGAATATTTAGGCGATACCCGTGAACTGGTTGGCAGAGAAAAAGCTGGCGTGTTTCGCTCAGATTGTGTTGCTATTATCGGTGAGCCAGATTTACCGTTGAGCGTCACTGAATATGCTAATCAACTCCGTACAACTCTTTATCGTGTTGGGCATGAGTTTGATTACCATAAAGATCAGACTCAACCAGCATTATGGCACTTTGAATCTGCGCAGCAGTCATATACTGGCTTAACGGTGCCAAGGTTACCGTTAGCTAACGCTGCAAGTGTTGTTGCGCTGCTAAGCCATATTTGGCCGCAAATAAGCCAACAGCACATTAATCGAGGATTACAACAAGCTCAACTGGCTGGACGACTAGAGCAGGTGAGTCAGCAACCATTAGTACTATTAGATGTTGCGCATAATCCCCATGCAGCCAGATATTTAGCACAACAATTACAGGCGTACCAAGGTCGGCGTATTGTAGCCTTGTGTGGCATGCTTAAAGATAAAGACATTAAGTCAGTATTGGCGACATTAGATCAACAAATTAGCCATTGGAACTTGGTGAGTTTAGATAATCCACGCGGCGCATCAGCACAAGTATTGCGTCAAGCATTGCCCAATGACAGTAGTCGTGAGCATGTTAGTGAGTTTGCTGACATCGCTAGCGCATGGCAAGCCATACAAACTACGGTAAATGCCGATGATGTGGTTATTGTCTTCGGTTCTTTTTATACTGTTGCAGGCTTTAAATCTTTATAAACACTATTTATGTCCGACGTCGGTTGTACAAGCCATCATTAACGTCATTTGGTTAAAAAAGGGAATTAGCTTTGAATCGTCAATTTCAAAATCGTTTGGTGGGTACCATCGTATTAGTGGCCTTAGGCGTGATTTTTTTACCCGACTTATTAGACGGTAAAAAAACGCAAGTGGTTGAGGAGTTCACTGAAATTCCTTTACGTCAAACTCAGCCAAGTGCTTCCAATAAAGTTAATTCTGACAATACCGCTGAACCAGTAGAAGAATTTCAAGTGTTAACGATTGCTGAACCACAAGATCTCAGTAACGATATCGTTGCATTAGGGGGAGCTGAACCGAACAAAGAGCCGACCAAAGAAGTCAGCCAAGCTGTTAAGCCGCCAGCTCCAGCTCCAGTGGCAGTTAAAAAGCCTGAAACCCAGGTTGCAAATAAAGTGAAATCACCTATTACTGCTGGTTTTACATTGCAGTTAGGCGGGTTTAATAATATTACCAATGTAAAAGCGTTGATTGCTCAACTGCGAAAAGCGGGGTTTAACGCTTATACACTGCCTAAAGTACCCGTTGAAGGGAAACTAACCCGAGTATTTGTTGGCCCTGAAGTTTCAGAAGAAAAACTTAAAGCTCGTCAGCAACCTATATTCAAATTAACCGGATTAAAAGGCAAAATCGTAGCCTATAATCCACAGGAACAATAACCTCTTCAGACGGTATTTTGCATGCGTGATTAATATTTACAATTTGATTGTTCTTAATCACGCAAGAATAATTTGTGCAATCAGAGGTGAGAAACATCTCTGTCTCTGTTAGAATCCTGCCGTCTTGAACCCTATACCGGATCCCCATCTTCATGGTTTGGATTGATTACGCAATAATTATTGTCATCGGGTTATCAACTATTATTAGTTTGATCCGCGGATTTGCCAAAGAAGCCATGTCTCTTGTGGTTTGGTTTGCCGCTTTCTTTATCGCTAGCCAGTTTTATCTTGATCTTGCAGCTCATTTAACCCAAATGCAGGACGAGTTAGTTAGAAACGGTGTGGCGATTGCTATTCTTTTTATCATTACCCTGATCATAGGGGCTCTCGTTAATTATTTATTAGGCCAGTTAGTGGCTAAAACCGGATTATCGGGCACAGACCGTGTTTTAGGCCTGTGTTTTGGTGCCATTCGTGGCGCGTTAATCGTTAGTGCATTACTGTTTTTTATGGATGCTTTTACGGCATTCCCTGACACTAAATGGTGGCAGGACTCTGTTCTTGTACCTGAATTTGGCGTGGTTATTCAGTGGTTTTTTAACTACCTTGAAAATACCTCTAGCTTTGTACCCAAAATATAAACATAAAACACTTTACAGTGAGGAACCTTACCCATGTGTGGTATCGTCGGAATAGTAGGAAAATCAACAGTTAATCAGACCATTTATGATGCGCTGACTGTGCTCCAACATCGTGGTCAAGACGCAGCAGGTATTGTGACGGTTGACATGAATGCGTTTCGTTTACGTAAAGCAAACGGCTTAGTCAAAGATGTGTTTGAACCTAAACATATGCAGCGTTTACAAGGCAATGCCGGTATTGGACATGTTCGTTATCCTACCGCTGGCAGCTCGAGTGCATCAGAGGCACAACCGTTTTATGTTAACTCGCCATTTGGTATTTCGTTAGCACATAACGGTAACTTGACTAATACGATTGAACTGGCTGCAAGCTTAGTCACAAAGCGTCGTCATGTTAACACCACCTCAGACTCAGAAATATTGTTAAATCTGTTAGCCGATGAGTTACAAGAAACGCGCAGTTTAACCTTAAGTGCCGATGAAGTGTTTGATGCAGTTGCTAAAGTGCATGCGCAAACTCGTGGTGCTTACGCGGTAGTTGCGATGATTATTGGCCAAGGTTTAGTGGCATTTCGCGACCCATTTGGTATTCGTCCTTTGGTATTGGGTAAACACGAAACTGCAACGGGTACTGAGTACATGGTTGCTTCTGAAAGTGTTGCTTTAGACGCTGTTGGTTTTGAAGTGATGCGTGACGTAGCACCTGGTGAGGCTGTTTATATTTCACTTGATGGACAATTGTTTACCCGTCAATGTGCAGCAGACCCAAGCTATGCGCCATGTATTTTCGAATTCGTGTATTTTGCACGTCCAGATTCGAGCATTGATAAAGTGTCTGTTTATGCAAGCCGTGTAAACATGGGCGCTAAGTTAGGCGAAAAAATTAAGAAAGAATGGGAAGATCACGACATTGATGTTGTTATTCCTATTCCTGAAACTTCGTGCGATATCGCATTAGAAATTGCACGTTGCATGGATTTACCATACCGCCAAGGTTTTGTGAAAAATCGTTATATTGGTCGTACATTTATTATGCCTGGTCAGCTAGAACGTAAAAAATCTGTACGTCGTAAACTGAATGCGATTAATACCGAGTTTAAAGGTAAAAACGTATTATTGGTTGATGATTCGATTGTACGTGGTACTACGTCTGAACAGATCATTGAAATGGCGCGAGAAGCCGGTGCAAAGAAAGTGTACTTTGCTTCAGCGGCACCTGAAATCCGTTTCCCGAATGTGTATGGTATTGATATGCCGACGTCTAATGAGCTTATCGCTCATGGTCGTGATGCTGACGAAATTGCCAAAATCATTGGTGCCGATGGCATTATTTTCCAAGACTTAAGCGACTTAATTGAAGCTGTAAGAATGGAAAATCCAGAGATTAAGCGTTTCGAAACATCAGTATTCGACGGTCATTATATTACCAACGACGTTGACCAAGCTTACTTGGATCATTTAACGCAATTACGTAATGATGATGCTAAAGCCAATCGCTCAAAAGACATTGGTACTAACTTAGAAATGCACAACGAATGTCATCCATAAGTTAACCGGCCTTGTTAGCAATATTTGTTAACAACAAAAAACCAGCATGAAAATGCTGGTTTTTTTATGGGTTTAAATCATTAAATCATTAAGTCAAAAGTCAAAAGTCAAAAGT
>NZ_JACJDU010000037.1:0-54894 GCF_014163715.1 Shewanella sp. SR44-4
TGGCTATGGTTTTATAACAATGAAAGACCCAATACAGCAATTGGTGGTGTCCCACCAAAGCAAAAACTGGCACTAGTGGCCTAAGTCTCTACTTTTGACCTCAGCTAAAAATGGGGAGATTACCATTTTTAGCCAGTTGTCAGCAGAAATATTGAGTCTGTTTAGAATGTCTTGGCTACTTGTACTAATAGCACCGCACTTATTTCCTCATATAACCCTGCTTGTGTCTTCAACCATCTTTAATGCTGAACATTAATCCATTAGCCATGTTTAAATAGCCAATAGTGCTGGATTTTCATATTTATCCTTACTTGCAATTGGTGTGATTCAACTCTGAACTTGAGGACGTTGCAGAAAATAGCGTGAGCCTGACAGGACGTCAGGCTAGCTTTCGCGGTACAGGATGTACCATCGGAAGCGTTAGCATTTTCGAATAAGGCCGAAGAACACTAAGACGAAGTTAAAAGCTGGATCAATTTCCGTCGCGACCTTTTCGCTGTTTGAAAATGTTGCCGGAACGGCAGGGGTGATCCAAGAGGGGATTGCTGTTGATCCCCTCTTGGCCAGTGCAGGGTGGAACCTTGCGATCTTACTTCAAACGAAGTTTGAAATAGTCTGGTGTGGGCGAAGCGCCTACGACCTTAGTGGCCGTAGGCCATTTCAAATAAAAATACACTACGGTTATTTACCGTCTTGTGCTCTGCGCTTTTTAAAGTCTGAATCTTCGATCCATTTTGGCCAGTCGTTGTTGTTGGCAAGCTTTTCAATGATGTCGCTGATTAAAGCGAGGTCTTGCTCTACCCCGCCTAAATTCCAGCTGGCATCGTAATCGTCTGCGCCTTGATGATACTTATGGGCAATGTAGTCTGGATCAGTGTCGCCTAAGCTCATGAACATCAAACCGGGGACGCCTTGTTGGGCTAAGGCAAAATGGTCTGAACGGAACATTAAGCCATTTTGTGGACGAGGATCAGCCTTTACGGTGCGGCCTTGTGCTTTGGCGGCATCATCTAAATAGGTTTCAAGTTCTGATACGCCTTGGCCATAACGCAGGATGTAATTAACACCTTTGCCTACATTCATGCCATCTATATTTAAAAACGATACCAGTTGTTTAGTCGGTACCGGAGGATTGGCAGCAAAGTATTGCGCGCCAATAAGGCCGGTTTCTTCGGCGGTAAATGCAGTAAACAGAATAGAGCGTTTAGGTGCTTTGTTTTGCGCTTTAAAATGACGAGCAAGTTGTAACACACCTGCCACGCCAGAGGCATTGTCGACAGCGCCGTTTAAAATTACCGTTTTACCGTCTTGCACTGTTTTACCTAAATGATCCCAATGGGCATGCATGACTAACCATTCGTCGGCTTGGCTGGTACCTGGTATCAGCCCTGCTACGTTATATGAGGTGGCTAATTCAATGGTATTTTTTACTGCTAAATTGGCTTTGAGTTTAAGTGGTATAGACTTAAAACCCGCTTTTGCTGCGGTGAGTTTGACTTTATCAAAGTCTAAGCCTGCTGCTTGAAACACTTTTTGCGCGGTTTGGTGCTGGATCCAACCCATGACGCCAATGTGTGATTGATTATTTTGATCATCAACTAAGGTGTATTTAGTATTAGTGTTGCTGTTTTCAACGACGTTCCAGCCGTAGGCTGCTGGTGCAGTTTCGTGGACAATAAACACCGCTTTGGCGCCCTGCCTTGCTGCTTCTTCATACTTATAAGTCCAGCGGCCATAATAGGTCATGGCATTGCCTTTAAAGATGGCAGGATCTTGAGTCGCAAAGCCTGGGTCATTGACCAGCATAATCACGGTTTTGCCTTTAACATCAATGTTAGCGTAGTCATTCCATTGATATTCTGGCGCATTAATACCATAGCCAACAAACACCACATCACTGTTATCTACACTCACTTGAGACTGAACTTGTTCAGTACGGGCAGTGAAATCAGTGCCGTTGTTGAACACTACATCACCCATTCTCAACTGCATTGTTTGATCGGCAGTAATTTTAGCCATTGGCACAGCTTGACGATAACTGTCACCAAAACCAGGAGCGAGTCCCATTGCTTTGTAGGCGTTTTCTAAATACTCAACCGTCAGTTTTTCACCATGAGATAACGGCCCACGGCCTTCAAATTCATCACTTGCTAAGGTTTGCACATCTTGACGATAGGTTTTTTGATCAAATTGAAATGGCGTAGCGTTTACGCTTGGCAGAAGCAACACACCAAACACGGCTAATAAACGAAAGGTATTCACAGACAACATCCTCTGTTGAGTATTAAGAAAATTTATTGTAACAGATGCTAGGGACGAGAGCGGACTTCGTCCTGCTAGAACGCTTCGCGGCAATAAAGGCCGAATTCAATAATATAGTCTGAAGCCATCAGCAGTACTACCGCTTTTATCGCATCTAGTCGCGAAGCGGCCTAGCACCTAGCGCGTTATCCGTTGTTATCGCTTGTTATCATCTTGGCAGACTGTTACCGCTTTTGCTTGTCGTTACCGCTTGTTATCATCTTGACCGACGGTTACCGCTTTTGCTTGTTGTTACCGCTTGTTATCGTCTTGACCGACAGTTACCGCTTTTGCTTGTTGTTACCGCTTGTTATCGTCTTGACCGACGGTTACCGCTTTTCATCGTGCGTCAAAAAGCGGTATACAAATCCCTTGATCACCCGTTTGCGCTAAATAGCGTTTGTCGACCCATAAACCAACGGCGGCCACTAAAGTGTCACCATAAAAAACTAACGGGATTTGTGGTCTACGCCATGGCGGGATATTACATTCTTGCCACAGTTTCTTTAATTCGCGCGGTTTTTGCCGTTGTGATGTGGCAAATTGTGGCTGACATTTAATTGAACCTGCCGCGCCAAAGCGTATGCTCACAACGGTATTATTGGGTAAAGCAAGTAGCGGCGTATTGTCCGCAGCAATTTGCAGGCCCAGCTGGCATTGCTTGTGCCCAACTCGGCACACTACCTGTTGCAACTCGCCTTTAAGCAGTTGCTCAAATGGTTGTTGCACTGCACTTGCATCAATAAGGTCGAGCTCTTTATGGCTAACAGCATAAGCGATACCAGCAAAGCGTTTAACCTGATAATCGCCCCACTGAATCGACATATTCGCGTCGTCTTTAGCCGCTAACAGTTGTGACAGGATCTGCTGTAATTGTGCTTGCGAAGGTAAACTAACGCCACAATGAATTAAATAACCGCGAAACAGTAATGCTTGCCAAGCGGCACTCAATTGACCAAACCCGGTGAGTTTAAACCCGGTTGATTCGGTCATTAATGCATTTGTATCACTTGGCACTATTAACCACTCGGGTAAGCGATGACTCACTTCGTCGTCAATAACCTGTTGCTGCTCGGCACATAATGCGGCGCTACGCCCTGCGGTGGTCGCAATACTTGGCCAACGCTGTTTTAATCTTGGAATGATATCCAGGCGTAAAAAATTTCTATCAAAGCTGTCGTCTTGGTTACTTTCATCTTCAATATGGGATAGTTGTTTTTGCGCCGCAAATTGCTCTATTTGATCGCGGCTGATATCCAATAACGGTCTAACTAGCCAAGCTTGTTTGTAAGCTTGTACCGCCCCCATTGCCGCCAACCCTTTTGGGCCTTGACCACGTTTTAATGCGAGTAATAAGGTTTCAAGTTGATCATCTTGATGATGGGCGGTCAGTAAAATGTCACCGGGATTAAGATAACGGTCAAATGCTTGGTAACGAGCATCGCGGGCTTGCGCCTCTAAACTCTGTCGAGGGCCCTTTTCAACCTTAACTCGTTCAATCTGCACTGGAAGCTGATAATGATTAGCTCGAGTGATACAGTGCTGTACCCAAGTGTTAGCATTGGCACTAAGCCCATGATGAACATGAATAAGCAGGCAAGCAATATGCGGATGCTTGTGTGCCAAGGCACTTAATCCACATGCGAGCACTTCTGAGTCAACGCCGCCACTGTAAGCCAGTACTAACTTAGGCGATGATTCACCTTTAACTACATTCATTTGATAAAGGGGTAATATCGCTTGTTCGAGCAAACTTAGCAGTTGTGGTGCACTTATTTGCTCTGATAACAAAGACTTTTCAATCATGATGCGCGCCTAATTAAACACAATTTTGACGTTAGTTGAACCAAGCATGCTTTCGAGGGCTAACATTAACTCATCACTAGGATTAACTCGCCACTCTTCACCTAACACGATTTTGCCGCTGGCTTGTTGTTTGGTGTAGTTAATCACCACAGGCACAGCGCCCTTACGCCACGGTGTTAATGTTTGCTCAAAGGTTTGTAACCACTCTGGCGTGACATCATCGCCATGAACATTGATTTCAACCGCTTTGGCAAAGTGACTGCGCGCTTCGCCAATTTCAATGATATTACGGGCGTTCATGCGATTGCCGCCAGAGAAATCATCAAAGCTGACATCACCTTCACAAATAAGAATGCGATCTTTTTCAAGCATGTGGCCAAACTTTTCAAACGGTTCGGTAAATAGCATGACTTCTAAACGGGCACTTTTATCATCTAATGTGACTAAGCCCATTTTAGAGCCACGCTTAGTGATCATCACCCGTGTTGCCACCACTAGACCAGCTGCTTTAACGGTTTTACCGCGCTCGGTTGGGTGAATGTCTTTTAAGCGGCCATTAGTGTATTGCTTAAGTTCTTTTAAATACTGATTAATCGGGTGACCAGTAAGGTAAAGTCCTAATGTTTCGCGCTCACCTTCCAACCAAATTTTGTCTGGCCACGGAGTACAATGGACAAAGTTTTGCTTACTGTCTTCAGGTTCACTATTGAGTAAACCAAACATGTCATTTTGGCCAGTCGCTTCTGCTTTAGCATGTTGCGCCGCAGCACTAATCGCTTGAGGCAAGGTCGCCATCATTGATGCTCGATGCGGGCCTAATGTGTCTAAGGCGCCTGCAAGGATAAGCTTTTCAATTACTCGCTTATTGAGTTTTTTTAAATCAATTCGAGCACAAAAATCGAACAGGTCGGTAAACGGTCCATTTTTACGGGCTGTTAAAATAGAATCTACCGGGCCTTCACCGACGCCTTTAATCGCGCCGATACCATAAACAATATTAAGGTCGTCATCGACCGTAAACTTGAATAAGCCTTTGTTGACATCGGGCGGAATTAGCGGCAAGCCCATGCGTTCACATTCGTCAACCAAGGTGACGATTTTGTCGGTGTTGTCCATGTCGGCAGACATTACCGCGGCCATAAACTGCGATGGGAAATGGGTTTTTAGCCATAAGGTTTGATACGACACCAGTGCATAAGCGGCAGAATGCGATTTGTTAAAACCGTAACCGGCGAACTTTTCCACTAAGTCGAAGATTTTCATCGACAAGTCGCCGTCGACGCCGTTATTAATCGCCCCTTCTTTAAACGTGCCGCGCTGCTTGGCCATTTCTTCAGGTTTTTTCTTACCCATTGCACGACGGAGCATATCCGCGCCGCCTAGGGTGTAACCCGACAATACCTGAGCAATCTGCATCACCTGCTCTTGGTACAAAATGATGCCGTAGGTCGGTGACAATAACTCTCTTAGTGACTCATGCTGATATTCCGCATCTGGGTAGGACACTTCTTCACGGCCGTGCTTACGTTCAATAAAGTTGTCAACCATGCCTGATTGCAAAGGACCTGGGCGGAAAAGTGCTACTAGTGCAATCATGTCTTCAAAACAGTCGGGCTGCAGACGTTTAATCAGGTCTTTCATACCGCGAGATTCCAGCTGGAATACCGCGGTTGTTTCGTAGCGTTGCAGTAATCTAAAACAGGCAGGATCGGCAAGCGGAATGGCTTCGATACTAACGGGGTCTTTACCTTCTTTAATCAGGCGCGGATTAATCATCTGCAATGCCCAATCAATAATGGTTAAGGTACGTAAGCCCAAGAAATCGAACTTAACCAGACCAGCAGTTTCAACGTCATTTTTATCAAATTGTGTTACTGGGTTTAAGCCTTCGGCATCGCAATATAGCGGTGCAAAATCGGTAATTCGAGTCGGTGCGATAACCACACCACCGGCATGCTTACCCGCGTTACGTGTTACGCCTTCTAAGCGGCGACACATATCGATAAGCTCTTTAACGTCTTCATCGCCGTCATAGGCTTCAGGAAGCGCGGGTTCAACTTCAAAGGCTTTCGCCAATGTCATCCCTGGTTCTGCGGGGATTAATTTAGTTAACCGTTCAACAAAGCCGTAAGGATGACCTAATACGCGGCCTACGTCGCGCACAACGGCTTTGGCCGCCATAGTACCAAAGGTAATAATCTGTGATACCGCTTCTCGGCCGTATAACTCGGCAACGTGATCAATGACTTCGTCGCGTCGGTCCATACAAAAGTCGACGTCGAAATCGGGCATGGATACACGTTCAGGGTTCAAGAAACGTTCGAACAGTAAATCGTATTCTAGTGGATCTAAGTCGGTAATTTTAAGCGCGTATGCGACTAATGAACCCGCACCAGAACCACGGCCGGGACCAACTGGAATGCCGTTGTCTTTGCCCCACTGAATAAACTCCATCACGATAAGGAAGTAACCAGGGAAACCCATCTGGTTAATGACCTTTAATTCAATCTCGAGACGTTCGTCATATTCGACACGTTTTTCAACGCGAACTTGTGGATCTGGAAATAAAAATTCGAGACGTTCTTCTAAGCCTTTAACGGACACGTTAACCAAGAAATCTTCAATGGATAAGTCGCCAGTAGGGAAATTAGGCAAAAAGTATTCATTTAGGCGAATGGTGACATTACAACGTTTCGCAATTTCAACGCTGTTTTGAATTGCTGACGGAATATCGGCAAATAATGCAATCATTTCATCTTCGGTGCGCAGGTATTGTTGATCGCTGTATGTTTTAGGGCGACGCGGATCGACTAAGGTAAAACCATCATGAATTGCCACCCGGATTTCATGTGCTTCAAAGTCATCTTGTTTTAAAAACACCACTTGGTTAGTGGCAACTACAGGTAAACCTTTGGTTGATGCTAGCTCAACCGCCATGTGTAAATAGCGTTCTTCATGGGCACGACCAGTGCGGATAAGCTCGAGGTAATAGCGATCTTCAAAGTGTTGTTGATAAAAGGCAATCAGCGACTCTACTTGGTTTTGATTACCTTTTAATAATGCCTTACCGACATCGCCATCTTTGGCACCCGAGATAATGATCAAGCCGCTGTTATATTTGACTAACCAATCTTGGTCGATCACCACACGGTTATCAACATGACCGCGAAGATAGGCTTCACTGATCAGTTGGGTCAGGTTTTGATAACCTTCATTGTTCATCGCGATAATGGTTAAGGCACAGAATTCTTTTTCAAATCCAGGGGTTTGCACCCAAAAATCGGCGCCAATGATCGGTTTGATCCCCGCACCATTACAAGCACCATAAAACTTAACCAAACCACAAAAGTTGTTTTGATCAGTTAACGCTATTGCTGCCATCCCCTGATTTTCAGCAGCAGCAATAATAGGTTTAACTTTAGCAACGCCATCTGACATTGAATAATCACTGTGGACGCGCAAATGAACAAAACGAGGATCGGACATAGAATATTTTTTCTTCGAAAAAGATGAATGAAACAACACGAAAATGCGGGATTTAGACTACCAAACTACGCGATGTTATCCAACGATAAACTCGCTTAATTTGGCTATTATCAAAATGTATCCTGAAGCAATATACGCTCCGCAACAGGTTTAAAACTTCTACGATGCTCAGGCAACACACCATACAAGGCTAGCGCTTCAAAGTGCGCTTTGGTTGGGTACCCTTTATGCTTAGCAAAGCCATACTGCGGGTGCAGATTGTCTAACGCGTCCATCTCGGCATCACGAGTGACTTTGGCAATAATGGATGCCGCACTAATAGCAGCCACTAAGCCGTCGCCTTTAATTATCGCATGACTGGCAATACCAAAATCCGGTACCCGATTACCATCTACCAGCACTCGTTCAGGTAAAATGGATAACCCGGCTACTGCGCGCTGCATGGCCAACATGGTGGCATGCAAAATATTCAGCTCATCGATTTCAGCAGGGCTGGCACGGCCAATACTGACACTTAGCGCATTATCCATTATCTGTTGATATAAGGAATTACGACGTTTTTCGCTAAGCTTCTTAGAATCATTAAGGCCAACAATCGGTTTATTTGGGTCTAATATCACCGCAGCAGTGACCACATCGCCAACCAATGGACCACGTCCGACTTCGTCAACACCAGCAACAAGCCCTTGTGAAATAATGGCTACTTGTTCAGGGGTAATATCTTTTATCACAACCGATAATGTCGACATATTAGCTTATCCTAGTCAGGTTACGGCGCTGGTAATAATGCTACTACAGCATCTGCAGCTCGCTCGCTGGCATTACACTTTAGCAATTGATGTAATTCTTCAAAGCGGGTATTTAGCGGTGCAAAATCTTGATTAAGCTGGTTGATTATCGCATCGGCAATTAACTGTGGTTGGCAATTGGCTTGCATCAGTTCTGGCACGATGGTGTCGTTTGCGAGTAAATTAGGCAACGAATAATTTTTGATTTTCATCATTTTAATCGCGATGGCATATGTAATTGGGCTAACCCGATACGACACAACCATAGGACGTTTAACCAGCATGGCCTCTAATGTCGCGGTGCCAGAAGCCAATAAAATACAATCTGCAGCAGCCATGACTTCGCGAGATTGACCTTCAACAATAGTGACTTCTAGATCGGGAGCAAACTCCTCCAGTGCAGCAAGAAATTGTTGTCGACGAGCATCATTAACCACTGGGGTGACAAATTTGATGTCTGGAAAGGTTTGCTTAACTAACTGAGCAGCTTTGATAAATGGTTCAGCTAATTGCTTTAGCTCTCCGCCTCTGGACCCTGGCAATACTGCCAAGTATTCAGCATTAGGATCTAATCCTAATAACTGCCGAGCAGCCAGCTTATCACTGTGCATCGGAATATCGTCCGCAAGTGTGTGCCCCACAAAGGTACAAGGTACTTGATGTTGGTCGTAAAACGCTTTCTCAAACGGCAATAACGACAACACCATATTAGTGGCTTTAGCAATTTTAAATATACGTTTTGGACGCCAAGCCCATACTGACGGGCTGACATAATGGACTGTTTTAATCCCTTTGGCTTTTAATTTAAGCTCTACGCCAATATTAAAATCGGGCGCATCAATACCAATAAAACAGTCTGGCGCTAATTCAGTAATTTGTTTCACGAGACTTGAACGAATATGAAGCAGTCGAGGTAAATGTGATAACACTTCGACTAAGCCCATGATCGACAGTTCTTCCATTGGGAATAAACTCTCAAACCCTAGAGCTTGCATTCGAGGGCCACCAATGCCAATAAAGCGTGCATCAGGGTAGCGTTTTTTGAGTGAATTAACTAAACCGGCACCTAAAATATCGCCGGAGATTTCTCCGGCGACAATGGCGAATACTTTTGAAGGAGAGTTGGTCATCGTTTCCGTCTATCGAATAATGCCACGAGCAGAGTGGTTGATAAATTCCATAAATGCTTTCACATTGATGTCTTTTTCAGCGGCCTCGATTAATTCAGCGTTAGCTTCTTCAATGGTTAAACTCTTACGGAAAACCGCTTTATACGCACTCAAGATTGCTCGTTGGTTTTCTTTGGTAAAACCACGGCGTTTTAAGCCTTCTAAGTTTAATCCACGCGGTACTGCAGGAGAACCAGCAGCCATCACAAATGGGGGAACATCTTGCAAAATAAGTGAAGCACCCGCGGTAAAGGCATGCGCGCCAATGTGTACAAACTGATGCACACCAGTCATGCCGCCCAAAATAACCCAATCGCCAACATGTACATGACCCGCAATTGAAGCATTATTGGCCATAATAACGTTATCACCGACAAAACAGTCGTGGGCAATATGAACATACGCCATAAACAGACAGTTAGAACCGATGCGAGTTTCACCTTTATCTTGGGTCGTACCACGGTGAATGGTAACCGACTCACGAATGATGTTATTGTCGCCGATAATTAAGCGAGTTTGTTCGCCTGCGTACTTTTTATCTTGACACTCTTCACCAACTGAAGAGAATTGAAAAATACGATTACCTTTACCGATAACCGTTGGACCTTTAACCACAACATGAGAACTTATCCATGTGTCGTCGCCGATTTCAACGTTTTCACCAATGTAGGTCCAAGGACCAATAGTGACGTTATTACCAATTTTGGCTGTTGGGTGAACAAACGCTAATTTATCTATCACTTCTTAATCTCTCTACGTGCACACATGATTTCAGCAGAACAAACCAGTTCACCATCAACCAAGGCTTCACCAACAAACACACCAATACCGCGACGCTCTTTAATCATTTTAACGTGAAAATGTATTTGGTCGCCTGGCTCAACAACACGTTTGAAACGCGCTTTATCAATACCAGCAAAATAATACAGTACCTCTGGAGACGGCTCTGTACTCATGGTTTTAAATGCAAGTAAACCCGTTGCTTGTGCCATGGCTTCTAAAATGAGCACGCCAGGCATAACAGGCTGTATAGGAAAATGTCCCTGAAAAAAAGGCTCATTAATGGTGACATTTTTAATCGCATGTAAGTGCTCACCTACAGTAAAGTCCAATACACGATCGATCAACAAAAATGGATATCTATGAGGTAGATATTTAAGTATCTCTTTAATATCCATGGTGTTTAATTGGTTTGACACACTACATTCCTTAAATAAGGCAGAATTACAATTATTCTGTGCCCTTAGCACTTTTCTCGAGGGTTTTCACTCGGCTAAATAATTCATCTAATTGACGGAAACGAACAGTGTTTCGACGCCATAATTTATTTTCCATTGCGATGGTAGCAGACGAATACACACCTTTTTCACGGATAATGCTGGTCACGTTTGTTCCGCCTGATATGTGTACACCATCAGCGACACTCAGGTGTCCAGCAACAGCACTACCGCCACCGAGAATACAATATTTACCAATGGTAGAACTGCCGGCAATAATAGAGCCGCCAGCCATTGCAGTATTTTGGCCAATAATGACATTATGAGCAATTTGAACTTGGTTGTCGATAATCACACCATCGTGGATCTCGGTATGCGACAACGCACCACGGTCAATGGAAGTACATGCGCCAATTTCGACATGATTGCCAATCCGAACGCCGCCGGTTTGTGGAATTTTAATCCAGTTACCGCGCTCATTGGCATAACCAAAACCATCAGAGCCAATAACAGTCCCTGAATGGACGATGCAATGATGGCCAATATGGACATTATGATAAATGCTCACGTTCGCCCAAAGACGCGTGTTTGAACCAATAATACTGGTTTCACCCACCACACAACCTGGACCAATCTGAACATTTTCACCCAAAATAACATTGGCACCTATCACTGCATTTGCACCAATAGCCACACCGTCACCTAAAATGGCTGATGCATCTATTTGAGCCGAAGGATGAATACCAGGCGTTTCTTTTGGGGTGGTATCAAGTAATTGCGCTACTCGAGCAAACCCTACGTAAGGATCGCTAACAATCAGGGCGTTACCATGATAACCACTTGCTTCTTTTTCGCTCAGCAATACCGCACTAGCTTGAGTTGCCTCAAGCTGAGCACGGTACTTACTATTGGCTAAAAAAGAGAGTTGGCCTTTAGTTGCACTTTCAAGGGTAGCGACACTGGTTATTTCCAGCGTGGCGTCGCCTTTAATCGTTGCCCCTAATAGTTGGCTAAGCTCTTTTAAAGTCACTTTTTGCATACTTATTATTTGCCTTTGCTTAAGGCTTCTACCACTTTGCTGCTGATGTCAGCTTCTGGCTTAACAAAAATAACTGCGCCACGTTGTAGCACCATGTCGTATTTTTCTTTACCAGCGATGGTATTAATCGCTTTTTGAACTTGAACTAATAGTTTGTTTTGCTCTTCACCTTGACGACGACGCATGTCTTCATCTAATGCTTTGCCTTTCAACTGGAATTCAGACTTTAATGATTCCATTTTACGTACTAATTCAGTCTTTTGTGAATCGCTCATTAAGGCGCCGTCACGTTGTTGTTTCTCAACCAAAGAACGCATTTCTTCTTGCATTTTTTGGACTTCAGCAACACGGTCACCAAACTCAGCTTTTAATGATTTAGAAATTTGTTCGCGCTGTGGCAACTGCTCGAACACTTCACCCATATCAACCACAGCGAGTTTTTCCGCTTGGGCTAGCATAGGGGTAGCAAACAATGCCAATGTAATTAATGCGCGATTTACCATCTTTTTCAAAGTAGACTCCTTGTTAAACTTGTTGTTATCAGCAAAACCTGCCGAGTGTATTTGTTTTAGAACGTTTTGCCAATATTGAATGAGAAAATCTCTGTCTCGTCATCTTCATATTCTTTCAGTGGCCAAGCTAAACTGAATACCATAGGTCCCATTGGCGATAACCACTGCACGCTCATACCCCATGAGGCACGTAAGCGTTCTGGATCGCTATAGTCTTCTAACTTAGAGAACTGATCCGCTGGTAAAGTCCGATATGAGTCATAATCAAACTCAGTATCCCATACGTTACCCGCATCAACGAAGAAACTGGTTCGCACTGAGTTAGTGTAAGCTTCATCAAGGAATGGTGTCGGAACAATCATTTCAAAGCTTGCTGTTGCAATGGCGTTACCACCAATTGAACGGCCAGAACTCACCTGAATGGTATTTGGGTCACCAGGCAAACTACAACCATCACCAGAAACATCAGGCGCACATTGCTCACTACCACGGTATAAATAGAACGAACGTGGGCCTACTGAGTTAGACTTAAAGCCACGTAACGAACTACTACCACCAGAATAATAGTTTTCCCAGAACGGTAAGATTTGATCGTTGTCGTTAAACTGACCATAACCGTTTGAATAACCTAAACGGGCGCGAGCCAATAATACAAACCCATGCTGAGGTGTCAGAGGGAAGTAGAAGTTGGTATCGAAATCCGTTTTAAAGTACTGTAAGTCAGAACCTGGCACGGTCATTTTACCGCTTAAACGTTGCGACGAACCATCTGTCGGGAACGTACCACGGTTAAGTGTGCTGCGGTACCAACCGGCATTCAATTCAAAGTTATCAAAACTTAAGTCTGAATTAGGATCATCCGTTTCACGATACACATTATAGAAACGCAACGCTTGTTCATAAGCAGAGATTTCTGAAATAGTATTATGACGATAACCAATACCACCGTTCAAACGGTTAGATTCGTTAATCGGGAATCCAGAGTTTAACGCTACACCATAAGATTTATTCTTATAGCGCTCAAGGTTAGCCTCGTTGGCATCAAACTCATTCCAGTAAACGCTACCACCTAAACTGACACCATCCTTAGTAAAGTATGGGTCGGTATAAGACAAGTTGGCACTTTTAGAATATTTGTTAGTGTTGACGCTAAAACCAGCTTGGTTACCAGTACCAAGGAAGTTATTTTGCTCAACGCCAAACTGCAAACTCACACCTGATTCAGTACCATAACCGACACCTGCGTTGAACGAACCTGACGGTTGCTCTTTCACAGTCACTGCGACATCAACTAAATCGTCACTGCCCGGTACTTGAATGGTTTCTGCATCAACAGTTTCGAAATAACCTAAACGGTTAAGACGTAGTTTAGACTGTTCAATTTGAGCAGAATTTAACCACGCACCTTCCATTTGGCGTAATTCGCGGCGCATTACCTCATCTTTGGTAACCGTGTTACCAGTGAAGTTAATTGAGCGAACATACACGCGCTTACCCGGCTTAACATTGATGTTGAGTACCACTTCTTTGGTTTCATCATCAATTTCAGGATAGGTTTTAACTTCAGGATAAGCATAACCAAAGCGGCCAAGGTATTTGCTGTACATTTCTTCGGTGAATGTCACGTCGGCACCGTTGTACATGTTACCCGCTTTAATTGGCAAAATAGATCTCATTAACTCTTCGCGACCCATTAGGTCACCAATTAAGTTAACTTCTTTCACCTTGTACTTTTCACCTTCATTCACGTTAATAGTGATGTACAAACCTTTACGGTCTGGTGTCATCGCCACTTGCGTTGAAGTCACTTCAAAGCGAATATAGCCTTGATTATGGTAATAAGTTTTAATAGTTTCTAAGTCAGCTTGTAGCTTTTGCTTTTGGTAGCGACGTTCACCAAATAAATCCCACCATGCCACATAGTCTTTAAGCTCAAGCATACTGATGAGCTCAGAGTCTGAGAACACAGTATTACCTACTACGTTGATTTGACGGATTTCAGCCGCTAAACCTTCGGTAAACTTAAATTTAAGCTCAACACGGTTACGCGGCAAGTTGATGATTTGCGCTTCAACTTTGGCACCGTATTTACCCACACCGTAATAGAAATCTTGCAGGCCTTTTTCAATACCAGACAACATTGTTCTATCAAGTGATTCGCCAGCTTTAACACCAGAACCGTCAAGGCTTTCTTGTAACTGCTCGTCTTTGATATCTTTATTACCGTCAAACGAGATAATACTGATAGTTGGACGTTCTTTAACCGTTACATAGAGTATACCGTCTTCATGACTGACACTGATGTTTTCAAAATTGGTTGAACCGTAAAGGCTCTTAATCGCTTGCTGTAATTTAACTTCATCTACCGTGTCACCTACTTTCACAGGTAAACTCAATAGTGCTGCACCGAGAGCAACTCGTTGCAAACCTTCTACTTGGATGTCGGTCACTTCAAAAGGTTGGAAAGACTCTGCCCAACCATTCCCTGAAAAAGACGCGCCGACGAATAACATCGAGGCAAAAATTTTATTAAATCTCATAGAGCACTTCTAATTATTAGTCTGTCCTTGCTCAGAGTCGGGCAAAATCGTTGAATAAGGCTACGCCCATCAACATTAGCAGCAAAGCTGCGCCAAACCTGAATCCTATTTCCTGTACCTTTTCGGGTACAGGCTTACCAGTAATCACTTCTATAAAGTAATACAGCAAGTGTCCCCCATCGAGCACTGGCAGAGGCATTAAATTAATAATACCTAAGTTAACGCTGATGAGCGCGATAAACCCTAGAAAGTACACTAAACCGTAACTTGCACTGGCGCCTGCGCCTTGTGCAATCGAAATAGGACCACTAAGGTTTTTCACCGACACATCGCCGGTAAATAATTTTCCAATCATCTTAAAGCTGACGACAACGAGTTGCCATGTTTTATCAGCTGCAGCGATAACAGAATCTACTATGCCATACTCAAGCTCAAAGCGCATATTATCAGGCCACTGAGCTTGGGTTGGGCTAATTCCGACAATTCCGATAGTTTTACCATCAGAATTTTGTTGTGCTTTTGGCACAACATCAACATTGATTTGTTCGCCTTGACGTATCAATGTCATATTAATATTTTTGTTAGCAGAGCTTTGTACCACATCAACAAACGCATTCCAATCGCTGTATTGAGTGCCATTGATGTTGACGAGTTTATCGCCAATCTTAATGCCCGCTTGCTCTGCCGCACTGTCTTTACTCACTGCCGCAATCGTTGGATCTATGCCTGGGCGAAATATCCCTAAACCGAGCGCGGTAATCGGCGACTCTTTTTCTGGATCGAAAACCCAATTTCGCGTATCGAGTTTGACGGTGCGAACGGGCATATCCATGCCCGACAACGCTGGTAATGGTGCTAGGGATAACTCAATACTGTCATCACCAATATGACCCACTAAGGCTAAATTAACTTCTTCCCAAGTACGTACTGGCTGTCCTGATACCGCTATAATCTGTTGTGGTTCAACCAACTGAATAACACTGGCAGGGCTATTTAACTTAGTACTGTCTATTACCGGCTTAATCGACGGAGTACCAATAAGGTACATGACATATAACGCTACAATTGCAAAAATAAAGTTAGCTATCGGGCCGGCTGATACAATCGCAATACGTTGCCATACTGTTTTACGGTTAAAGGCCTGGTCAAGTAAATGCTCCGGCACATCTTCAACGCGCTCATCAAGCATTTTGACATAGCCACCTAGTGGGATCATAGCGACGACATATTCAGTGCCATCTTTACCCACTTTACGCCAAATCGCTTTGCCAAATCCGATAGAGAAACGCTCGACTTTAACACCACAACGACGGGCAACCCAAAAGTGGCCATACTCATGAGCGGTAATTAAAATACCCAACGCGACGATAAAAGAACCTAAGCTCCAAAAAAAATCTATCATTATTTCCCTGAATTAATTTAGTGTGCTGATAACGGACACTGCCGTGGCACGTGCTTGCTCATCAAGCTGTATTATATCTTCAATACTGTCTAAACGTGTTTGTTGCACCGAGTCTAAACAGCGATAATTAACGTTAGCAATATCAGTAAAACGAATGTGACCTTTTAAAAATGAATCGACAGCAATTTCATTGGCCGCATTCAACACTGTGGTCGCTTCCTGACCTTGCTCACAGGCTTGCATCGCTAAGCGTAAACATGGAAAACGGTCAAAGTCAGGTTCACAAAAGCTTAACTGTCCGACTTTGAAAAAATCTAAAGGTTCAACGCCAGCGCCAATTCTTTGCGGATAGCTCATACAATGAGCAATCGGTGTACGCATATCGGGGTTGCCCATTTGTGCAATAACAGAACCATCGCGGTATTGCACCATTGAGTGAATCACGCTTTGAGGATGTATCACTACTTTGAGCTGTTCAGCTTGCGTATTAAACAACCAGCGAGCTTCGATAAACTCTAAGCCTTTATTCATCATGGTGGCTGAATCGACAGAGATTTTAGGCCCCATGGACCAATTAGGGTGATTGCAAGCTTGAACAGGTGTCATCGCACTCAGAGTGGCTAAATCAGTGTTTAAAAACGGTCCACCTGAACCGGTTAATAAAATATGTGATATGCCATTGGCACTTAAGTCACAATAACCGAGTTGCGCTTGGACATTGGTTGGTAAACATTGAAATATGGCATTGTGCTCGCTGTCGACAGGTAGCACTGTCGCACCCGACTGTCTAGCAGTGTGCATAAATAACTCACCCGACATAACCAATGCTTCTTTGTTGGCTAACAACACGCGTTTACCCGCTTTAACAGCGTCAAATGTCGGTACTAAACCCGCTGCACCAACAATAGCGGCCATAACGGTATCAGTGCGACGGTCGGTCACTAACGCATTTAACGCCTCAGCACCTGTAGTCACTTGAGTGGCACACCCACTAGGCAATAACGATTTAAGCTCCATGGCGGCGCTCTCATCCACCATATGAGCATACTCAGGCTGATGAGTGATACACAAGGCCAGCATTTTTTGAACACTGGCATTGGCCACTAATCCATAGACATGAAAATCGGCAGGGTTATTTACCATCACACTTAAGGTGCTAGCGCCAATTGAGCCTGTAGCCCCTAAAATCACCATATTTTGCATTGGCATCACATCCACATGGCTATGTAGATAAAGGTAAACACTGGCAATGCAGCCGTTAGACTGTCGATACGGTCTAAAATACCACCATGACCAGGTAAAATGGTGCCAGAGTCTTTAATATTTGCAGCACGTTTGAACATACTTTCAGACAAGTCACCAAAAGCAGAAGCCAGAGCAGTAACGAGTGTCACCACAATGAGTAAGCCTAACTCTTGTTCTGGCGCAACATACATAATGCCCGCAACCACGACCATAGTAGTAATTAAACCGCCAGCTAAACCCTCCAGCGTTTTAGCAGGACTCACACTCGGCATCAATTTATGCTTACCTAACTTACGTCCAGCAAAATAAGCACCGGTGTCAGTCGCCCAAACCACTAACATAACGATAAACACTAATGCACCACCATAATAAGGATGAACGTTACTGCTTAACGATTTGAGAGCGATTAAAGAAGCAAAACACGGGATGAGTGTTAACTGACCAAACATGGATTTCAGCATAGGGCTGTCTTTCCATATTTTGGCGCTTTTAGGAAAACTGAACACCAATGCGCTACTGACTATCCACCAAAATACACCAATAGTGATGATGGCCAAATAAATAGGGTGTAATTGGCCTTTAAACCACAACACATCTAAGGGTACTGATAAGTTAAGCGCTATCATTAACAGACCCAGGGTAGCAGTAAAAGACCACTGGGTGACATTACAGCTTGGGTCAATGAAACTGCCCCACTCTTTTGCTGCAATTAAAAACACTGGCACTAACACCCAAGCAAACCAGTTTGCTGGAAGTAAAAATATTGCCCCGAGTACAATTGGGATTAACCACAATGCTGTTATTATTCGTTGTTTTAGCAAAAACTAATCCTCTTAATATTTATATTGCGCGTATCTCTTCAATTTGACTACCCGTCAAACCAAAACGGCGCTGCCGACTGGCAAAAATGGCAATAGCATCACGGAATGCTAGCTCATCAAAGTCAGGCCATAGGGTGTCAGTAAACACCAACTCGGCATAAGCGGCCTGCCATAAAACAAAATTACTAATGCGGTAGTCACCGCCAGTACGGATCATTAAATCAACTTCGCTCTGGTTTTGCATGCACAAATGTTCATTTAATGCTTCTTCGGTCATCTGACTGCTGGTGATTTCGCCACTTTCTACTTTTTCGGCTAATTTTTGTGCAGCCTGTAAGATATCCCAACGTCCGCCATAGTTCGCCGCCACATTTAATATCAAACCAGTATTGCTTGCTGTTTTCTCTTGAGCACCGGCAATTTGTTTCTGCAAACGATTAGAAAACCTGCTGGTATCACCAATAATATTGAGCTTAACTTGGTTTTTATCGAGCAGTTTCAATTCACGTTGTAACACCGTAAAAAACAATTCCATCAACAAACTGACTTCTTTATCTGGTCGGCGCCAATTTTCGCTCGAAAATGCAAATAGGGTTAATGATTCAATACCAAGTTGACTTGCAGTACTTACCGCACGGCGCACAGCTTTAACACCGGCTTTATGACCGAAAACCCGGGCTTTACCCTGCAGTTGTGCCCAACGGCCATTACCATCCATAATAATCGCAACATGTTTGGGCAGAGATTGTTTTACTACATCAGATAATTGTCCCGGCAACAATTGCGAAGTCATTTGCTCCGAATCGGCTTTAGGGTCTGATTCAAACTCAACTGTAGACGACATCTACGACAATCCTTTATAAAAACAAACGCCGTGTAGTATACCCTTACACGGCGTGTTAACTCTAGCGTCTAAATTGACAGATTATACTTCCATCAACTCTTTTTCTTTCGCTGCTAGTATTTGATCAATGTTTTTGATTGATGAATCAGTGTGCTTCTGCACTTCATCTTCACTGCGGCGAACATCATCTTCAGTACATGCTTTTGCTTTTTCAAGCTTCTTGACTTCACTGATTGCGTCGCGACGAACGTTACGAATGGCAATACGACCATTTTCCGCTTCGTTACGTACCACTTTGATAAAGTCTTTACGACGTTCTTCAGTTAACGAAGGCAACGGAATACGCAAAGTTGCACCTGCAGACATAGGGTTTAAGCCTAAATCTGAACTCATAATCGCCTTTTCTACCGCTTGAACTATCGATCTATCAAATACGTTCACTGTTAGTGTACGAGAGTCTTCAACTCCGACATTAGCCACTTGATTAAGCGGTGACATAGAACCGTAGCAAGACACTTGAATAGAATCTAATAAACTTGGGTGTGCACGACCAGTACGAACTTTCGCCATTTGGTTTTTAGTTGCATCTACGCATTTACCCATGCGCTCTTGCGCATCTAACATAATAGTATCAATCACAATAATTTCCTTTTTGTCACAAATTCATGTGTGTTTGAGCATTAGCCTAAGAATGACACATGCAATAAAACCGCTCAAACAGTTAAATTATATAATATAAATATTTTCTGTGTCTGTGATTAAGCAGGTTGTTTACTGCTAATAATCGTACCTTCTTTCTCACCCATAATAACGCGGCGAAGTGCACCTGGCTTGTTCATATTGAATACAAGAATCGGCATATTATGATCACGTGCCATAGTAAATGCAGCGAGATCCATTACTTTTAATTCTGATTCAAGGACTTCGGCAAAACTAAGCGTGTCATATTTAACCGCTTCAGGGTTTTTCATTGGGTCTGCTGAGTATACACCATCTACTTTAGTGCCTTTTAGTACCACTTCAGCTTCAATCTCAATACCACGTAAACATGCTGCTGAGTCTGTTGTACAAAAAGGATTGCCCGTACCCGCAGCAAAAATAACCACACGACCAGACTTTAATAGGCTAATTGCTTCTGTCCAAGTGTAATCATCGCACACACCTTTAAGTGGGATAGCAGACATAAGGCGGGCATTAACATATGCACGGTGCAAGGCATCACGCATGGCTAAGCCATTCATTACGGTTGCTAACATACCCATGTGATCGCCCACCACGCGGTTCATACCAGCTTTTGCTAAGCCTTCACCACGAAATAGATTACCACCACCAATAACCACGCCAACTTGAATACCAAGTTCAACAAGCTCTTTCACTTCTTGTGCCATACGATCAAGTACTTTAGGGTCAATGCCGAAGCCTTCTTCACCCATTAATGCTTCACCGCTTAATTTAAGCAGAATACGTCTAAACGCTGGTTTTGGATTGGTGCTCATAATTTTCATCCTGATCATAACAAAACCGCAGCGGTTGCTGCGGTCTTAGGGTATTTAGATTAAAGCGATTACGCTTTTTTAGTAGCAGCGATTTGCGCAGCTACTTCAGCAGCGAAATCTTCTGCTTTCTTCTCGATACCTTCACCAACTTCTAAACGAATAAAGCTGGTTACTGTAGCGCCTTTCGATTTAAGCACTTCGCCAACAGTTTTCTTTGGTTCCATGATGAAAGCTTGACCAGTAAGAGAGATCTCACCAGTGAACTTCTTCATACGACCAACAACCATCTTCTCAGCGATTTCAGCAGGCTTGCCTTCATTCATCGCGATTTCGATTTGAAGCGTTTGCTCTCTTTCTACAAGTTCAGCAGGCACATCTTCAGGGTTTACGAAATCTGGCTTAGAAGCAGCTACGTGCATTGCGATATGCTTTAGTGTTTCTTCATCAGCTTCACCCGCAACCACAACACCAATACGATCACCGTGACGGTAAGACGCAAGGTTTGCACCATCGATATACTCAACGCGACGAACGTTGATGTTTTCACCGATTTTAGTTACAAGCGCAACACGAGTTTCTTCAAACTGTGCTTTTAAGTCTTCGATAGACACTTTAGATGCAGCAGCAACATCAAGCACTGCGTTAGCAAATGCTAGGAAGTTTGAGTCTTTTGCAACGAAATCAGTTTGACAGTTAACTTCTAAAAGTGCAGCGAAACCTTCGCCATTCTTGATTAGAATTGTACCGTCAGCAGCGATGTTACCTGCTTTTTTAGCAGCCTTCGCGGCGCCGCTTTTACGCATGTTATCAATCGCTAGTTCGATGTCACCGTCAGTTTCAGTCAGTGCATTCTTACAGTCCATCATGCCAGCGCCAGTGCGGTCACGAAGTTCTTTAACTTGGGCAGCAGTAATTGCCATTGTTAAATCCTCTAATTTAATTCGTCTAATATTGCATTTATAAAACAGGGGCCAAAAGGCCCCTGTTCACCAATTATCTTATTGGCAAATAAGGGGGATGATAATCATCACGCCTTATTAAACAGCTTCTACGAAACCGTCTTGCTCAGCTTGAACAGCTAAATCTTGACCACGGCCAGCGTTAGCAGCTGCAGCAACAGAAGAAGTGTACAAACGGATAGCACGCATCGCGTCGTCGTTACCAGGAACGATGTAGTTAACACCGTCTGGTGCAGAGTTGGTATCAACAACTGCAACAACTGGAATACCTAGGTTGTTTGCTTCTTTAATAGCGATATGCTCATGGTCAGCACCGATAACGAATAATACGTCAGGTAAACCGCCCATGTTCTTGATTCCGCCTAAAGACTTTTCTAACTTGTCTAATTCGCGTGAACGCATTAACGCTTCTTTCTTAGTTAACTTGTCGAAAGTACCGTCTACAGACTGGCTTTCTAGCTCTTTAAGACGCTTGATTGACTGACGAACAGTTTTCCAGTTAGTTAACATGCCGCCTAACCAACGATGATCAACATAATACTGATCACAAGAAAGTGCAGATGCTTTGATAGCTTCGCCAGCAGCGCGCTTAGTACCTACGAATAATACTTTACCTTTCTTAGAAGCGATGTTGCTAATGAAAGCTAAAGCTTCGTTGAACATTGGTACTGTATGCTCAAGGTTGATGATGTGTACACCATTACGAGCGCCGAAGATGAAAGGCTTCATCTTAGGGTTCCAGTAACGAGTTTGGTGACCGAAGTGAACACCAGCTTGTAGCATGTCGCGCATTGAAACAGTAGTCATTATATTTACCTTAATGTAAGGGGTTAGACCTCCACGCATCCCATGTTTCGACTTTCTAACTTCCGTTAAGAATGAGAAAGCACCCCGAAAAATGTGTCGATACGTGTGTGATTTAGTATTTAAGTTAATTGCCATGTATAATGACCACCATATTTTACGATTTGCCGAACACAATGTATACCTTGCTAAAAAAAGCAGCGATTGACATTGTATTAACTCGAACCGTACAACAACGATCTTACACATAACGGCGCGCTTTATACCATAAACGGCATGTAAATACAAATTTTTGCCGTAAAATCCTTGGATAAAACAAGCCTATTTTGACCGTCAAAAAGATAGAGAGTTTTTCATGAGTATTGTGATCAAAAATGCAGACGAGATAGAAAAAATGCGTGCAGCGGGTAAATTAGCGGCGCAAGTATTAGAAATGGTAGCTCCACACATTAAGGCTGGAGTGACCACAAATGAATTAGATGAAATCTGTGCTAAATACACCGAAGAGCAAGGTGCTATTTCAGCCCCGTTAAATTATCACGGATTTCCGAAGTCTATTTGTACGTCGGTAAATGAAGTCGTGTGCCACGGTATTCCTTCAGAGTACGTGTTAAAAGAAGGCGATATGATTAACCTTGATATTACTGTCATCAAAGACGGTTATCATGGTGATACCTCGAAAATGTTTTTAATTGGCGAAGTATCAGCAAAAGACAAACGTTTAAGCCGCATTGCCCAAGAAAGCTTGTATTTAGCCATTCGTAAAGTGCGTCCTGGTTTAAAATTAGGCGAAATTGGCACAACCATCGAAAAATTCATCAAAACAAGTAAAACAGGGCTTGATAAGTACTCCATCGTACAAGATTATTGTGGTCATGGTATTGGCACTGGCTTCCACGAAGAACCACAAGTTGTTCATTATAAAAATAATGATAAAACCGTGTTAAGACCCGGTATGTGCTTTACGATTGAACCAATGATCAATGCAGGTCGTCATACTACTGTGTTGGATAAAAGTGATAATTGGACAGTGACAACTTCTGATAGTAAAAACTCAGCACAATGGGAACATACACTTTTAGTGACCCAAACCGGTGTAGAAGTGTTAACTTTGCGTGAAGAAGAAGACTTTCCCCGTATCATTAACCACTAAAGACTCAAATTAGTAAGGACATCAATGAATACTGCGCTGGCAACCAAAAACGCATTAATTGACTTAAACCAGCGCTTAGTTGAGCAGTACACTGCAAAACACCCTATTGCTGATATTGTTAAACACCGTAGTCAATTTGTTGATGCTTTACTAACACAAACTTGGCGGGATTTTGGCTTACATAATAGCCAGCTTGCCCTAGTTGCCGTTGGCGGCTACGGTCGTGGTGAACTGCATCCCTATTCAGACATTGACTTACTTTTTTTGGTTAACGATGAACAATTATCGCCCGAAACTGAAATTCAGTTAGGGCAATTCATTACCTACCTTTGGGATACTGGGCTTGAAATAGGCCACAGTGTACGCACAATTGCGCAAACCATTGAACAAGGTAAATCAGACATCACCATTGCCACAAATCTCATTGAAGCCAGATTGCTCACTGGTAATGAATATCTATTTGACGTGTTATACGATGCTATTCGTCAACAAGATTTTTGGCCCTCTTATGACTTTTATAATGCCAAGAAAGATGAACAAACGACTCGTCATAGTAAAGCCAGTGCCTTTGATTTAGAACCTAATATCAAAACCTGTCCCGGCGGATTGCGTGATATTCAAACCATCGCTTGGGTTGCAATGCGCCACTTTGATGCCGCTAAATTAGAAGATTTAGTCGAGCACGATTTTCTAGCGCCTGCCGAATTAGCAGAATTAATTGAATGCCAAAATTTTCTGTGGGAAATCCGTTTTGCACTTCACACCACCGCTAATCGCAACGAAAACCGCTTGTTGTTTGATTTACAGAGACAAGTTGCCAGTTTATTAGGTTACGAGGATGCTACCCAATTAGCCGTCGAACAAATGATGAAGCGCTATTATCGCACGGTACGCCGAGTGATGGAGCTTAATCAAATGCTGTTGCAATTGTTTAAGCGCGCGACATTAGGTCACACTCAAGCACTGGAAATTCAGCCGATAAGCGATGTTTATCAACGGCGTGGACGTTACATTGAAGTATTAGATGACGATTTATTTAGCCGCCAAAACGAAGAAATATTACGCTTATTTCTACTGGTGGCTAAAAACTCAAACATTCAAGAAATTTACGCGCCAACGTTACGATTACTGCGCAATGCTCGTAGAGCATTAACATCACCCTTACAAGAAAACCCCGCATGTCGTAAAGTGTTTATGGAGATCTTAAAACATCCACGAGGTATTACCGCATTTTCATTAATGCACCAGCACGGTATTTTGTCGTCTTACTTACCGGCTTGGCGCAAGATTGAAGGCCAAATGCAGTTTGATTTATTTCATGCTTATACCGTTGACGAACACACCCATAGATTACTGCTCAATATTGATCGTTTTTCACAGGCTGAACAAAAAGATGAATTTCCACTCGGTGCCATCTTAATTAATCAGTTACCGAAAAAAGGTTTGTTAGTTCTCGGGGCTATTTTTCATGATATCGCTAAAGGCCGTGGCGGCGATCACAGCAAATTAGGTTCAAAAGACGCTATCGACTTTTGTAAATTGCATGGCATGAATGATCATGACGGTCGCTTAGTGGCTTGGTTAGTTGAAAATCACTTAGTGATGTCAATCACCGCTCAGCGCAGAGATATTTCAGACCCGGAAGTGATTGCACTATTTGCTGAAAAAGTACGCGATGCTGCACACTTAAGTTATTTGTATTGCCTCACTGTCGCAGATATTTGTGCCACCAATGAGAAAACATGGAATAACTGGAAAGGCTCGTTATTACGTGATTTGTATTTTTCAACTCAACGAGTATTAGCTCGGGGTAAAGAAAAACCTATTGATGCTAAAGCGCGTGTTAAAGAGGTCCAAGCCAAAGCTAAAAAAGAACTTATTCGTCGTGGCCTGAAAGAAAAAGACATGGATGAACTCTGGTCTCGGTTCAAATCTGACTATTTTTTACGTCATCAGCCAACCCAAGTGGCCTGGCATGCTGAGGCCATTCTAAAACATCATCACGACGAACCATTAGTATTAATGTCTAAGCATACAACACGTGGTGGTACGGAGCTGTTTGTCTATAGCAAAGATAAACCAAAACTGTTCGCCACCGTTATGACCGTTTTAGATAACAAAAATATCAATGTGCATGACGCTAACATCATGACATCAAAAGATAACTATGCACTCGACACCTTTGTGATTTTAGAACAAGATGGCGAGCCTATTATCCAATTATCACGCATTCAAAGTATCCGCAAAGCACTTGAAAAAGCCTTGGCAAGTGAAAATCCAAAACTGCCGAAGTTTAGAAAACTAGCCCGGATCATGAAACCTTTTAATGTTGCGACTCATGTGAGTTTCTTACCCAGTGCTCGCCATGGTACAAGTATGATGGAATTAATCACTCTCGACACCCCAGGCTTATTAGCCAAAGTCGGTGATACCTTCTACCGTTGTAATGTGACATTATTAGCAGCTAAAATTACCACTATTGGTGAACGTGCAGAAGACTTTTTCATATTAAAAAACCAAAGTGGAACGGCCCTAGATGAGCCACAACAGCAACAATTAGCTGATGCGCTAACACTGGCGCTAAAATCATCTAACTAATTTAAACCATAAATTTGTGCACCTAATCATTTAATACCGGGAGAAAACAATGGAGGCTTTACGCCAACGCATTGAAGCAGCATTCGAAACACGTCAAGACATCTCACCTGCAACCGTAGAACCGAGTGTTCGCGCTGATGTTGAAACCGTGATCAATATGCTCGATAAAGGCCAAGTGCGCGTTGCTGAAAAAATTGACGGTGAATGGCATGTTCACCAATGGCTTAAAAAGGCGGTACTACTGTCTTTTCGCATTTTTGATAACGGCGTGATTGAAGGTGGCGACACCAAGTATTTCGACAAAGTCCCACAAAAATTTGCCGATTATGACGAAGCTCGTTTTAAAGCAGAAGGTATTCGTGTTGTGCCACCCGCAACGGTTCGCAAAGGCTCATTTATCGGTAAAAATACCGTATTGATGCCATCTTACGTTAACCTTGGTGCCTATGTTGATGAAGGTACTATGGTTGATACATGGGCTACTGTTGGTTCGTGTGCGCAGATTGGTAAAAACGTACACTTATCTGGCGGTGTTGGTATTGGCGGTGTTTTAGAGCCATTACAAGCAGGTCCAACCATTATTGAAGATAACTGTTTTATTGGTGCTCGCAGCGAAATCGTTGAAGGTGTTGTGGTTGAAGAAGGCAGCGTCATTTCAATGGGCGTTTACATTGGCCAAAGCACGCGAATTTTTGATCGTGAAACCGGTGAAGTACATTACGGTCGTGTACCTGCTGGATCGGTTGTCGTATCAGGTAACCTACCATCGGCTTGTGGCACATACAGCTTGTATGCAGCGATTATTGTCAAAAAAGTTGATGCTAAAACCCGCGGTAAAGTGGGTATCAATGAACTATTACGTATCGTTGATTAATTTTATTATCCAACGATAATCTACAAAAGGCTCCTAGGAGCCTTTTTTGTTACTGTTAAATCATCCATTAAATAAAAAATATAAGTTTCAAAAAATAACATTAACTCATCAAATCAATAGTATAACTAATTAGATCTGGCTTGTGCATTCACCAATAATGCATTGGCTAATATTCGCCAGGTTAACATTCCAATCACCAACTGCTTGTCATTTTGAACAATCAAATAATTAACATTACTTTTTTCCATCGTCCGTTGAGCATCGTTCAAAATGGTACGATCGTTAATCATATTTATTTTATGTTCCATCACTTGATGTACACGTTTATTCAGCAAGCTTCTATCCGCCGCACGTTCTGCTGCTGTATTTAAAAATGGGCTGTGCCAAAATGCTAAAACGTTATTATCAACCACGCCGATTGGGCTACGATTTTTTTCTGACAGTACCACGGCCACATCCATTTTAGCTTTTTTCATCATAAACTCAGCATGTTCAAGAGTATGATACTCCTCTAAAAAAACAACTGGGGCTAATGACAAAGTGCTAACATATTCTTCTTGTTTAAAGTCTTCGACAGCCAAAATATCAATACAGGTATCAACAACGACCTCATCGAATATTATGCCTCTGCCTTTTAATAACTCTTGGGTTAACACCTCCATTCCGAGCGATGGCCGATAAGGTCGATGGCTAAGAATCGAATCAGCAACGTCGGCTACAGCAATGATCTTGGCTTCAAGTATAATGTCATCCGCTTTCAACCCTTTGGGATAACCTGAACCGTCTAAGCGTTCATGATGTTGAAGGATCATTTGCTTAATAGGCCAAGGAAACTCCACTTCATCAACAATTAAAGCGCCTTGCTCAGGGTGTTGTTTAACCAAGCCAAACTCAGCATCACTTAACCGTGAGGGTTTAGATAGAATCTGGCTTGGAATGGCCAACTTACCGATATCGTGGATCAATGATCCCAGTTTTAATCCTTCCAATACTTCAGGTGTTAAGCCCATTTTCTCGCCAATAAGATAACTTAACTGCGCTACCGACTTTTGATGCCCCGCGGTATAAGCATCTTTTAACTCTAGCGCTTCTGAAATGGCACCAATCAACTGCACCAAAATAAGGGTCATCTTTTCTTTTTGCATTTTAATAATGCTAGATTGCCTCGATACCGCTTTCATGGTGCGAGGTAATTCGACGCTGTGCCACAAAATAGTCGCAAAAATACTTAACGATTTGGCATCTACTTGGGTATAAGGTTTATCTCGATTGCCAACGCCGATAATGCCAACGAGTTTTTTGCGATAATGAATCGGCACACAAAGATGATTACTAAAGGCAAAAAAACCTTGTTGTTGCGAGCGATTCTCAGAAATACTGGCTAATTCATTATGCACCATCGATTTACGGGTTTGGATGGTTTCAGCCCAAATACCAGAATCTGCTTTATAGGTTTGTTGTTTTGTAATCGTAAAGTATTCACTGACGTTTTCACTCCATGTGGTTCGCACTATTTGATTGTTTTTCTCATCAAACATATGCAGATAACCCACATTAGATTGAGTCAGTGAAAGTGCCTGTTTTAATGACGTAGCAAACACCATATCACCGCTGGCATTAATCACTTCTTCGATTTGATTTAGCCAATCATCACTAGACTGGATCGCTTGATGATAATCAGGATGTAAATCAGATAACCAAGCTTTATCGAGTTCGATTTCTATGAAGGTAATACACCAATGCTCACTGCTTTCTTCTATCGGGGTGACAGTCGCTTGTAATGCATGCCCTTTGTCATCAACAAAATTGATCAGTTGTGAAGAAAGATGATTGGTAAGATCTATTTGCTCATGAGTAAGCATTGAAAAAGCATTCGATAATGGTTGTTTTAGAATAGCCGAGATGGGTTTATTGACTAATTTGTATAGCGGTTCACTTAGCTTAATTAATTCAAGCCTATCATTAAGAATGCCCCAACAGAGCCCAACTGTTTTAGGTAATTCTGAAGGTTTTAAGAAAAAATTAGCTTTTTGTAACATCCAGTTTCCCGTTTCTTACTTATACAGACTAAAAATATCAATTCCAATGGAATACAGCATAGCAAATTTCTAATAGATAAGTTGATACAGTAACTTACAGGAACCACTCATCTTTATTTATCTTTAAAGATAACACCATTTGATTTAACGTCAAATGATGTATATCTACAAACTTTAAAACACGACCGTTTTATTACCGTACACCACAACTTGTTCATTTAATACCAATTGCAGGGCTTTACTTAATACGCTTTTTTCAACATCACGGCCATTATGGGCTAATTCTTCTGCGCTATAACTGTGATCAACTGAAATGACATCTTGTTTAATAATAGGTCCTTCATCCAAGTGATTATTCACAAAGTGTGCTGTTGCACCAATAATTTTAACACCACGATCCCATGCTTGCTTATAAGGTGATGCACCAATGAATGCGGGTAAAAAAGAATGATGAATATTAATAATTTTATCTGCAAATGCTGTTACAAACTCAGGTGTTAATACTCGCATATATTTAGCGAGTACAACAAAGTCCGGATCATAAGGTTTTATCA
Organism: Shewanella sp. SR44-4; assembly: GCF_014163715.1. NCBI lineage: Bacteria > Pseudomonadati > Pseudomonadota > Gammaproteobacteria > Alteromonadales > Shewanellaceae > Shewanella > Shewanella sp. SR44-4. Next base: position 29,648 of record NZ_JACJDU010000037.1, read on the forward strand.
CTTTAAGCATGGCTTGTTCATGTTCTTGACGATTTAAGCCTTCATGACTGACATAATGAAATGGGATATCAAACTTTTCAGTTAATGGCTGCAACACATCATAATTGCCTACCACAGCGGCAATCTCAACATCTAAACCGCCATAATAAGACTTCATCAAAATATCGCCTAAACAATGGGCTTCTTTTGTCACCATGATCACGATACGTTTTTTACCCATATCCACTAATTTCATGTGATTTTTAGCTGGCAATACTTCACGTAATTCATTCAGTAGGCGTTCATCATCAAACACCCCTTCAAGCTCCGCACGCATAAAAAAGCGGCCTTGAGTGTGGTCAACAAATTCGGTGTTTTTAATAATGTTTAATTGATGAGCAAAACATACGTTGGTGATTTTAGCTATCAACCCCTGAGCATCAGCACAATCGGTTATTAGCACTTTACGTTGTAAATTAGCTGGGGTAAAAATAGTTTTATCTTGATGACTCACGCGTACAACTCCTCTTAAAATACTGTTTTACAGTGTGCCATTTAAAAAGATTTTTGGGTGATGTTTTTAATGATAAATTCTCATAAAAGAGAAATATTCTTGCTTTAGATACAAAACTCTCAAATATGTATGACAAGTTAAGCAACAACTATTATGGCTTAATGAAACAACCGTCCGTACTAACGCCGAGAATCTAAATATTTTTGCAGCAATTTACGTAATGTTTCAGCCTTAGTGCCATAAACAACTTGTACACCTTTGCCCATAACAACCACGCCTTTAGCTCCTAAACGCATTAGTCTAGCTTTATCGATTAAATTGGCTTGATTAACACTTATACGTAAGCGGGTTAAACAGGCATTAATCTCAACAATATTCTCGCGTCCGCCCAATGCAGAAATCATAGCCCGCAAGCTCTCTTTAGGCTCTGCAGGTAAATCACTTTGCTCGATTCGGCCAGGTGTTTTTAAATTGAACGCTAAAATACTGGCCCTAAAAATGGCATAATAAATGACTGCGGTAAGCGGGCCCAATATCCAAATCCAATGAGTATTAGCAGAGCGAGAAAACAATAAGGTGAAATCTACCAGCCCATGAGAGAACACGATGCTGTGATGAACTTCTAGTAAAATACACACGCTGTAAGCTATGCCCGTGAGTAATGCATGCACAATAAACAAAATTGGCGCAACAAACATAAAGGCAAATTCTATCGGCTCTGTCACCCCGGTTAACCAACTAGCTGTCGCCGCTGATAACATAATCCCCGCAACTCTGTTACGCTCGGATTTATCAGCACAACGCCAAATCGCTAATGCTGCCGCGGGTAAGCCCCACATTTTAATCAAATAGCCACCAGCAAGATTTCCCGCCAATGGATCGCCGGCCAAATAACGCGCCACCTCACCCCGAACGACTGTACCTTGATTAATGTACTGCCCTACTTCAAGATAAAATGGTGCATTCCAAATATGATGCAACCCTAGTGGAATTAATAAGCGTTCAACTGTTCCGTAAACCCCAAAAGCAATAGCGGGGTCTTGATATACAGCCCAATCAGAAAGGAGTTCAATAATATGCGACAAGGGTGGCCAAACATGAACAAGTAAATAAGCCAGTGCCATAGACAGGGGTATAGTAATTATTGGCGCACTGCGACGACCTTCGAAAAATGAAAAAATAGCAGGCAATTTAACATGTTGACTAAGATTGACAGCTAAACATGTCATCGCACCGACTAACATTCCGCCAGCGATACCAGTGTCAATCGTTTGCATGCCCCATAGCGGTCGCGATACCAGACCATAAATATTTGTTAGGGCACCCATCGTGGACAAAAACACCCCGAAACCAAATACAGCTGAAAATGCTGCAATGCCTTGATCTCGACAAAAACCAATCGCTACAGCAACACTAAACAGCAAAGGCATCATGGTAAAAACCAGATTGCCTACAGCAGAAAATACTGTATTTAATTCTGCAGGGATAAATGGCAACGGGTTAACCGTCAACCCTAACATCACCCCCGCAGCAGGTAAAATAGCAATAGGTATGAGCAGTGCTTGACTCAGGCGCTGTGCGAATTTAAACCATTGTTGCGTAAAAAAACTTACGCTACGTTTACCGATATGACGGCGTTGTGCCAAGTGGCTATCCATGTTTTAGCTTCTATTTCGGGTTCCATTGTTTCACAGGCATCAATTTCTAATCGTTCAGTCAGCGGTTTGGCACCCAACTCGGTTAACAACTCATCAAATTGTTTTATCGCCCCACAAAAAGTGTCATAGCTCGAATCGCCTAACCCAATTAGGCTGTATTGCAATAATGGTAAATACGGTGCACTGGATTTAAGTTCATTAAACCAAGGAGACATATCCTCGGGTATATCACCTTGCCCTGTGGTTGATGACACTACTATGAGTAGTTCATCTTGAGGTGGCATAAAACCAGACAATTCATTGGGTTGCCAAAGCTTAGTTGTAAACCCTAATTTTGCAATCGCTTTAGTCACTGTTTCGGCTGTAAATTGTGCGCTACCATAAACGGTACCAAAAACAACATTGACCTTTTTCATGGTATACTTTCCCCTTAAATGTAATACGATATAAAAGACCTTGAGTCTTAGTGACTTACCTTACTGTATTGTTTGAGTCTCTCGCAAGTGTCTTTATAAAGTAATTTAAATCGATATGGTCAACATCAGTTGCCCCAAATGAAATAGCGCAATAACGGAATCAAGACGATGCGACAAGTGAGCAGAAAGCGAAGACTAAAACTACAACATAAATTCGCCCACATTCGTCGTAACTATTATTTCCACATCGAACAAAAGCAGCACGAACCTATACCGCATATCCCCGAATTTGAAAAGCTTAAAGCCTTGCTTGCAGACCGAATGAATTAACTTAACAATATACTTGGCATTGAGGATAATTGATCATCATCCCAGCCAAATGCGTTAAAAACATTCAACCATTCAGCTTCTAACTCTGTTTCAATATGCATTGATTGCTGGGTTACCGGATGCACAAACTGCAGGCTTTTTGCAATCAACCACAAGCGGTTAATACCGAAGTGTTCGCGAAAGAACTTATTTTGTTTACCATCGCCATGGGTTGTATCACCAACAATTGGATGACGTAAATGTGCCATATGACGACGTAATTGATGCTTGCGGCCTGTATGAGGGCTTAATCTTACCAAACCGTATCGGCTGGAAGGATAACGACCAGAACTAAACGGTATTTCGGTATTCAATAATGGTTGATAATCCGTCACGGCTTCTTGTGCGGCTTTGTTGGGATCAACATGCTTATCGCCTAAATCATCAAATTCCTGTTTTAGGGCATAATCTAGCGTGCCAGACTCATGCATATTGCCACGTACTATGGCTAAGTAGTGTTTTTTGATACTGTGATCAGCAAATTGCTCACATAATGCCCGAGCCACCTCACTAGACTTGGCAAACAGCAATACTCCGGATGTTGGTCTATCTAGGCGGTGCACCGGAAAAACATGGCAGCCCACTAAATCACGAGTCATCTGCATCGCAAAAAAACGCTCTCTACGGGCTAAATAACTACGATGAACCAACAAACCAGCAGGCTTATGGATAGCAACTAGGTGCTCGTCTTCAAATAGAATGTCGATATGGGGAGGTTGTAAATCACTGTCTAATTCAGTATCTGCAGTAGAGGTCTCATCCATGTATTCTGAGCCTATTGGTTCACATAAGTCATCGTTATCTAATGAGTATTCAGCATCGTTATCTTTTAAGATCATTTGTTATCACTTTACTTATTTTGTATTGGCCAACTCAGTATTGGCTTAATTTTTTTGTTGGAATGTGGTGGTGTTTGTCATTCGCTTAACGCTGACTGAGCAAAGTATCAAATTGTTGTAATTGAGCAATAAGAACATCACCATAGTGCATACCTTGCCACACATGCTCGGCCATAGGCGCTAATGCCATATTGGTCGGTAAAGGTTGTCGTTGCGCAATAAGCTCGGTCATCTTTGGAATAAAAATAAACTGCAACCATTGCTCGAATGCCATTACATCACAGCAAAAAGGTGCAGTACTCGCCATAACAGATGCAGGAGGTGAGATATCAGACCATAGCTGAAATCCCTTAAGCAATTGTTCTAATTTAACTAAATAATTTTGACTGGCTAAATAAAGCATAAAAATGAACGACAACATAAAGGCTAAGTCGGAGTATGATATCATTTAGCCCATTGAATACCCATCCAACTTCTTTGATTTAGTGACGACCCCATGACCGAGATAACCACCTTAAGCCAGTTTCTGACGACCGCAAATACACAATTCCAAATATACGATTTAGGTCGCCGAGTGCAACATATCGATATGTTAGCTTTTCAGCAAATTGACTCTTTACTGGCACCGTATCCTTATCCTATTCAAGGCCATGCGCAGTTTGCTATCGTATTTTGGCAACAAGAACAATTACCTTATATTTGGTTTGTAAAGTTACCTCTAGATGAGCAAGGTTTATTATCACCTGCGCCTCGAACTCAGTTTATTAAGATGATTTTAGAAGCCCTAGGTCGTAATCCAACCCAAGCATTAACCGATGTACAGCAAGAACAATTAGCCAATCATCCTTTCAGCTTTAAGCCTAATCAGCACAAACTGGCGTTATTTAATGCATTGGTCAGACTTCAGCTTGGCCAACCCGCATCGGGCCAATATGAATTTGCTACGCAGTATTTGTCTGGCCAAGCGGCGCAAGACACATGGCCACATCTGGGTTTACAAGGTTTAGCCGATATTTGCGTTCGCGCACATCAATTCAATCATCTTGATGACATTATAAATACACTTGATAATGCACCTATTGAAGTGCAAGCCGCCCTTTGCCAATGCTTAGAACACATTAATATTGATAAACGCCTTGCCGAACACTTATTTAATCAATTAGAACAAGCTGAAGATCATATAAAAGTAATGTATTTAGCGGCATTAGCATCTGATGTTCAATACAGTACGACAGCCATTAACCAACTCAATGAACAACAACATTTAGACGACAACACGCTAATAACAATTGCAGCACGTAACTGGTTAGCGTTAAAAGATGATGCCACTCGTAAACACTATTTAGAAGCGCTAGCAAAACAGCCTCAGCACTTCTTTAATCAAGTATTTGCTGATATCGTGGCAATACCCAGCTTACGTTCTGGATTATTAGCCGACTTAAGGCATCCAGACAGAAGCGTTCAATTAGCAACCGCAATTGGCGGATTATTTAGAGCTACCAGCCTATGATGACTGATTTTTTATTAATTGTTGCTTTAGTTGTCGTTGCTGCTTTTTTTTGGCAACTTCGACAAATGGCAGAATTAAGCCGAACGATTACAGAGCAAGCCTGTAAAAAGCAAAACGTACAACTACTGGCTATTGCAATGGAATCAGCCCGTCCAAGTATTGGTGGCAGTACTGGCATTTGTTGGAAAGCAACATTCATGTTCGAGTTTAGCACCGATGGTATTAACCAATATCGCGGCCATATTTTAATGCATGGTAATCGAGCCAAAAAAATTGAATGGCCAATTTTCCCTGAACCAGAATGGATGGATGCACCAATGGCGAGCGGTAAATTTGGCAGTTGTGGCAGCAGTAAAAGCTGTGATTCTGGTAAATGCCACTAATATCATTATTTATTAGTCGATGTTGAATCAAAAAAAACGCTATTTTTCAAAAAATAGCGTTTTTTATTGCCATAAAATGCAATTAAGTTTGTGGATTGTTGAGGATTTTATAATCGCTGTAGGTAACAGTTTGAACACTGTCGAGTGACTTAAAAATTGCCGCTGTACCCATTATAGTGGTTGATGTATGAGCTGGCATCACTAATCCCTCAAACACATCAAAACTTAACTCTAATTCAAATTTAGTTAACGTAACTGAAAACGCAGGATTTAACTCGTCAGTATTTTTGATGAGAATTTTACGTAAATGCTTGGATGTTTTATCCAAATAAAGCACGCCTGCTAATACGTTATTGTCTAGCTCATCAATATTGGGTGTAAACGTAAATGACATATTATTGTCATCCTCACCGACAAAAACCAATGTCGACAAATCAATTAAATCAGAAAACGCTAATTCATAGCTAGTTTCGTCTTTATCTTCATGCAGATCTTGTTGACGTTCTCGGTATTCAGTTAAGCGCTTTTTACCAGGAGTATCACCATTTTCAGACACCAAACTCCAACGTTCAGTTTCAGTTAAAGATGCATTGAATTGTTCAATACGTGTCATGTCTGGCATCACTGTTTGCTGTGAATACTGCCAAAGCACCTTGGTACCGTCATTATTACTATTAAGATCGCTGAACGCTTGCTCAACCCATTGCTGTTGTTCTTCGCTCACGGCTGCATTGGCGTTATAGCAAACGAATGAAAAACCTACCAATAGTGCAACTTTAAACCCTTTCATGCTATCTCCTTATACAATGGTGAGTTAGATGTTGTGTACTTAAATGAGGTACTCAAACCCTACACATAGGCACTTTACAATTGGACAACATATCACTACAAAGTTCCATTGCTCTGAAAAAAACCAAAAGAAAGGCCGCGACAGTAACTGTCGCGGCCTCTTGATCTCTTGTTAAGCTTTCCAGCTATAAATGTGCTCCCTGCACCATCCATGCGTATCACTTGCTTCCTGCTCTATCCTTGTTCAATCCTTGATGTTCCTTGTACAATTAAGTACTTTCCATCTTACTCGATTATCCTTTTACCGAGCCTGCTCCATCCTGAGCGTGTCCTTATATCATCCATGAAATTCTTAACGTATCCTGTCGCAAATCATTTGCGTAGAATCTTGCATCCATTGCACACTATCATCCTGATAATGTTATAAAACTCGCTTAATCCGCTATTGCGTCCATTGAGCAAGTTTAACGTTTCATCCTGAAACTCAATACCGTCCGTTATTTCCATATACTCATGGTCTTCCAAGACCTCTTTACTACCTTGTAATATTCCCGTCCTAGGAACGAGATAAATAATAATTCATTTACCTCTACGTAAACAGGTACCTCTAAATGATTAAAATACCTCACAGATAACACAAAATTAAATAAACTTTACAATCAATAACTTAAATATTCAGGAGAAATATTAACCCGTAATAAGGTGATTCGGCTCACACACTTTGTGAGATATATCTCACAAAGTGTGTGGCAGAAAAGGTAAACAACAAGTTAACGATTTTTATATCCACTACACAACATAAGTTAATTTATAATCGAGCAAGTATTCTTGCTCGAAAATAATATAAAAATTTAGTGCGTATACTCAGAGAGCAAACACTTTCAACTTACGACCTTCTTCAGCACTGGCAATGCCGAGTCCAATAAGTCTCATGACCAAAAGGGCCTGCTCTGCCGTTACTGGATTTGGGCTGCCAAGACAAATCGCATCGCGAATGCCTTCATAATATGCTTGGTAATTGCCTGGTGTCGTTATGATGTCTTGCTCGATAATCGCGTCTTTGTGTTTCAGCGATAATTTGCAAGAAAGTGGATCGTTTCCCCACCCCGGAGTTCCAGGCTGCTGACCTGACTTAAGCGCATTCTCCTGCGTATCAAGACCAAACTTAGTAAAGCTGCCACTAGTGCCATGCACTGTCATACGTGGGCCAGGGTTAGCAACCAATGCACTACCATGAAGAATTACCCGCATTTCGTCATATCCCAGCACGACATGAAACCAGTCATCTGCGACTGCTCCATCACGTTGTTGAGCCAAGTCTAACCACATTGTATTTGGTGTACCAAACAACTGCAGTGCCTGATCGAGTAAATGCGATCCCAAGTCAAACCACAAACCTCCGCCTAGAGCAGCCGACTCACGCCAGCGCGTTTGAACTTCAGGCCTATAGCGGTCAAAGTGTGATTCAAAATGTGTCACACGGCCTAGTGAACCTTCGCGCAACACCTTCTGTAACGTCAAAAAATCGGAATCCCAACGGCGATTATGAAATACTGATAGCAGCCGATCATATTGATGAGCGAGTTTAATAAGCTCCTTACCTTCACTAGTAGTGAGAGTGAATGGCTTATCCAAAACTACGTGCTTACCGGCTGCTAGAGCCGCTGCCGCAAGAGGAAAATGCGTATCATTGGGAGTTGGAATAACCACCAAATCTATATCAGCGCAGGAAAATAACTCTTCGGGGGATGAGAACACAGCCAAATCAGGTTGGTCTATATGCACCTTTGTCGGATTGCTGGAGGATATTGCGGCGAGTTGTAGGCCCGATACAGCCTTAATCAATGGTGCATGAAACGTTTTTGCGGCATAGCCGTAACCAACGATGCCTGTTTTGAGTATCTTTGTCATAAATTAATTCCTAGCATGAGCAACCAAAAATTTGATCATCGTCACTACCTATAAAAATTGCTCTATTTTGTAAATTCCGTTACATAACAATTTGCTGACCGAAGTGTTAATATTATAAAAATGAATCTGCCTTATTTATGTAAATACATTTTTAACCTGTCGGAGTCACAATACCACTGCATAAATATTGTAGTTTGTAAAACTTCAGACTGGGGGGTTCTAGTGGTGTGAGGTATCGATAATTTAATGTTAGAACGTTGTCTTTATTACTGACACCCGGCAACTTACCAACAAGCTTACAAAGTCTTCAAACCATTTAAATTAATTTTTCAATAACTTACCCTCACCCGCTTCGGTGGGTTCATCGACATATAACTCATATAAACCTTGAGTATAAAATCATTAAAAAGCCCCATCATTTCTGATGAGGTTTTTTCTGTTCTACGCTAATCGAACACTTTCCTAAAAAGCCTTTTCAAATTCAATTGTTGGCTATTCAACATGTGGTCAATACTGTCATCATATTTTAATACTCATATATCTGACTGCATCACCTCTTCTTAACAGCTTCAGTCGGCAAAAGTCTCATTTAACACGCTGGCTAGTCCTGTTGTATTCATACTAAAAATTAAATGAACCAAGTTCGGATTTAAAACCAACACAGCTTCAATGCCATGGGCTTGAAGGGCGGTACTGTCTAATAGACTGGCATCTTTCACTTCTAAGCGTAAGCGATTATCGGCAATAGCACGACATGAACTCACGTCACCCAATAGTGGCAGGATGGCTTGAGCTTGCTCGCGATCCTTTGCTGAAATGTTAACCGTTGCGGTTGCTATTACAGGCGTGGGAGTCGCAGCAAGATAGCCACCTGACGCGAGCATTTCATCAATTTCGGTACGTGACACTTCGGCGATAGTCCCCACAATAGCTTGTACCGCATTTCCCGAAATCAACACGCCACTGGCGCCTAACTGCTTCAATCTAGCTTGATCCACTTTACTGGTATCGCGCACATCCATCCGTAAGCGGGTAATACAAGAATCCACATTGACTAGATTCTCTGGCCCGCCAAAGGCTTCGATAAAGTTACGCGCTCTTTCTGTCCCTTCTGATGAAACGATCTCTAATTCAACATCCATTCGACCTGGCGTTTTCAAGTCGAACTTCAAAATTAAGAATCTAAACACCACGTAATACAGCGCCGCATAAATGAGACCTAACACCACCAGCAACCAGATTTTTTGCGAATGACCTGAAAGAACAAGAAAATCGATCAAACCGTGTGAGAAAGAGGTTCCATGAACAACACCAAACATATTTACTAGCACATAAGCAAGACCAGCCATTAACGCATGTACTACATAAAGTAATGGTGCGGCAAATAAGAATGCAAACTCAATGGGTTCAGTAATTCCGGTTAAAAATGCGGTTAACGCTGCCGAAATCATGATACTACCGACCATGACACGATTTTCTGGGCGCGCAGTATGCCAAATCGCCATTGCAGCAGCAGGTAAACCAAACATTTTAAACAAATAACCTCCCGCAAGTTGACCGAAGCCATTACCAGCAGCTCGACTCGCATCGTCTGCTTGCAAATAACACGTCAGTACGCCAGTTGCAGGTTTACCTAAACTGTCAACACAATTGCCCGCTTCGAAGAAGAAAGGTACGTTCCATACATGGTGTAAACCGGCTGGAATTAACGAACGCTCAACCACACCATAAATACCAAAAGCTAATGTTGGATTTTGATATGCCGCCCAATGGGAAAATGCAGCAATAGCATTGCCTATCGGAGGCCAAATGAACGATAAGATAACTCCCGCAAAGATCGCTCCAAAACCAGTAATAATAGGCACACTTCGTTTACCTGAGAAGAATCCAAGATATGAAGGTAATTGAATTTTAAAGAAACGGTTAAAGGTCGCTGCAGCAATAGCACCGGCAATCATACCGCCAAACACGCCCACATCAGTACCAGGTTCAAGTACGCCGATGGTTTTAACCATGATGGCATATCCCACTAAGGCCGCCATAGCAGCCACACCATCATTTTTAGCAAATCCTAACGCGATACCTATCGCGAATAGCAATCCCATATTGCTAAAAATGGCTTCGCCCGCTTGTACCATTAACACATTGACGATATCGGGGAGCACACTAAAACCTGCGCTCCCAACGCCTAATAAGATACCCGCCACGGGTAATACGGAAACCGGCAACATGACCGATTTGCCCACTTTTTGTAAAACCGAAAATGCGCCACTCATCATAGCCTTCTTCGGTTTAGCTGCTGTTATTGTTTTAGATGTCATAATACAACCTTAGAAATTTTAATAGATTACCAAGTGATCAACGTTTTTCAATATCGCCTTTAACGGCAAGTAACGTATTAGGATCTCGCATTAATGCTCGAACATCTTTGGCATCTGCACAGCTCATCGCTTTAGCAGCTATAAGCTGACACGCTTGCTGATTTAAATGACGCACTTGATGCTTCACTTCTGGAATTGAAGGCACACTCACAGACAGTTCATCAATACCTAAGCCGACCAAAATAGGCACAGCATCTTTTTCGCCGGCCAATCCACCACAAATGCCAGCCCATTTACCTTTGGCATGCGCGGCCTTAACCGTCATATCGATCAGGCGTAATACTGCAGGATGCAATCCATCAGCAATGGCGGCTAACTTAGGGTGTCCACGATCAATCGCTAAGGTATATTGAGTCAAATCATTAGTACCAATAGAGAAAAAGTCGACATGTTCAGCCAACACATCTGCCATCACGGCAGCCGATGGCACTTCAATCATGATGCCAATTTGGATCCCACTAATATCGATAGCCAATTTTTCGGCTTCTTCTTTTACAACTTGTTTGGCTAACTTAAGCTCAAACAAAGACGCTACCATGGGGAACATAATGCGTAAGTTGCCCGCCTCAGCCGCTTTTAATAGCGCACGAACTTGTTGTCGTAATACTGCGGGCTTATCTAAACCGACACGGATACCACGCTCACCGAGGAATGGATTGTCTTCTTTCGGCAAAGGTAAATAGGCCAACGGCTTATCTCCTCCTACATCTAGCGTACGCACAACTAGAGGACGCTGTCCTAACGTTTGCAGTACCGCACGATAGACTTGTTCCTGTTCATCCTCTGAAGGTGCAACTGATTGGTCTTGATAAAGGAATTCAGAACGCAATAAACCAACCGCTTCGCCTCCCATTTCAACTAATTTTTGGGCATCACTGACTTTAGCGATATTGCCGGCAATTTCAAATCGCACTCCATCTAAGGTAACGGCTGTCTCATCTTTGTGCGCGAAAGCCAAGGCTTTCTGCTGCTCAGCGGCATTTTTAATCACATCAAGTTGCGCCATTTCAGCTTCAGTTGGCGACAATAATAGATAACCTTTTGCTGTATCGAGTAACACCTCAGTACCGTGCAAGGTCATGATCTTAGCTTCAACACCAGCCATAGCAGCAATACCCATTGCTCTAGCTAAAATAGCACTGTGGCTCGATGCCCCTCCTAAAGTGGTGCAAATGCCTTTAACGAATGCGGGGTTTAGTTTGGCAGTATCTGAAGGGGTTAAATCTTTAGCGACTAAAATAGTATTTTCAGGGAGTTCAGCCGGAATAGTATCTTGAGACAATCCAGCCATAATACGTGAAACCCGATTGCCAACGTCGATAAGGTCTGTGGCACGTCCTGCGAGTAATGGGTTTTCCATTCCAGCAAGTTTGTCCGCTTGGCGACAAATACTCTTACTCCAGGCATAAGGGGCCGACTTACCTTGCTGTAATTCAATAATACAGTCATCGTACAAATCAGGATCTGACATTAGCTCTTGGTGGGCCACAAAAATATCAGCTTTTTGCCCCATATCCTTGTTATGCAGCTCTTCAACCAGTTCGACTAAGGTTTGATTAGCCACCTTCATTGCATCGTCTAAAGTTTGCTGTTCAATCTGTGCATCGTCGGCAAAAGTGTCAAACTTAGGCACTTCAGCTTTAATCACGTATAAACGCCCTTTAACTTGACCGGGAGATGCCTCCACACCAATCAGCTGACGTGGATCTTGGCTCGTTTGTAGTAGTAGTGATGGTTCGGAAAAAGGATCGAAGTCGCTTTTAACGTTCTTAGTCACAAGTGAAGCATCGGCGCCCTCTTCACCTAAACCAGTGCTTATCGCCTCAGATAATGCTGCTATTGCCGCTTGCTGATCTTTACCTTTAGCGAGAATAACAATCTGCTCACCAAAAGCGATGTCTAACCCCATAAGACCAACCACACTTCGAGCATTTGCTTGCTTGCCTGCTTTATCAATCATCACGTCACAGTCAAATGCTTTAATCGCAGTGACAATGGCAGCAGCAGGCCGAGCATGAATACCGGTTGGATTAATAACCACTATTGGCGCAGAACTGACCATGTCATCTGACTTTGTTACAGCACGAACTGCCGCTGATACCTCTGCACTAAATAACAGATCGCCCGCGTTGACAAATTGTTCAGTCGTTGGTGTTAATGTAATAATTCTGGTCATATCCGTGAGCAGTATGACGGTACGCAAACTTTTTACACCGCAACCCACTTTATCTAAATCCAGCTCAATCAGTGGCGTTTTAGCTTTTACAGCATCACCCACTTTCACTAATGCCTTAAATCCTTCGCCTTTCAATTTAACGGTATCGACACCTATATGAAGCAGAATTTCGATGCCAGTCGCCGTTAATAAAGTCACGGCATGCTTAGAAGGATGTATTTGAGTAACGGTGGCGTCACATGGGGCGTGAAGAATGTTTTCTGTAGGGTCTATCGCTAATCCATCACCCACCATCTTTTGGGAAAATGCGGCATCAGGAACCTGACTCAGTGGACAGCACACCCCCGTAAAAGGGGCCAGCAACTGAATTGTGGTTGAAGTTTTTTTATTCATTGGAACTCCGAATTAAACACTTAACTGCATAATATTAATGTTTTTTATTTTTTGCAGTGAAAATAGTAAAAATGAAAAGCTGCTGCTTACATGATTACTCACTACTCCCTTATCAATCTGACTATTAGCACAACTAAATGAACGTTTTTAAGGAGACCAACGATTGCCACTCCTTAATGTGTAGGGACGACGATATTCTTTAGGTAAATATCACGGATAATCGCAGTGAATACCTTAGTGATCTGGCACTAATTTACCAAAGGTAAGATGTGATGTCCCAACCAGATCTCCGAGATATGACATTGGTAACAAAATTACTTAATTGTTACCAACATCCCAAAACGTTAACAACCCCAGCGCAGATTGAAAACGTTACCTCTGTATTTAGCCTTGCGTTTATTCATCTATAATCGAATCTAAAACATCTACAATAACGGTTACTTATATTAGCGTTAATTTAAGCTGTTTTAGAGTGCATTTTGTATTTCAGCTTTAGTTAAAATGCAATATCACCTTTGAGAGTGACAACCCAAGCATCATTATTCTCACTGATACCACCTGGATTATGTATGTACTGAATTTCAGGACGAATAGCAGAATACTTAGTCACTTGAAATTTGTAATAGCTAGCAATGACCGTCTCTGTTTCCTGGATAGGTATATAAAGTGCGTGATTGTCATTATAAAGTTGAGCGCTACCAGCTATGCTATCGTTCACATGTAGGTATTTAGCGGCTAAGCCCCATTTATCTGTCGGACGAGCAGCAAATGGACCTTGATAATTCACCCCTAATGCCAATGATTTATCCACAGTAGTGATATTTTGATCGTTCAACGTCCCCATAAGGAACACACTAAGACCGCGGACAGAATCACCATCTACAGCAGTAACCTGTTGCTCTGCGACAAAATAAGCGCCATCTTTACTGTCATGTTGACGTGCTTTGCCACCATCAATAATCAAGGGATTACCATCTTGATTGTAGTAAAGATCTTCACCTCCAACGGTATCATGCCAATAACCCAGTTTATAAGTACCTGGTAAGTCATTGAGGTTGGGCATCCAAGCAAGTTCTACGGGAATCGTCACTCCCAAAGTGCCATGAGGACTGCCTAAATTAAGATTTTGACTGTTTTTAAGCCAGCTTGGGTTCATTTGGTAAACCCCGGTCTTTACATACCATTCTGGCGCTAGCTTATACTTGACGACACCCGCCCATTGGCTTATGGGCCAGTTGTAAACCGTGGAATTAACATTACCGAATTGGGATCCACAGAATCCAAGATAGGCAAATTCACATTGGAAAGCACCAAATTCAGCTCCAACATTCATACGGCCTAACTTAATATTGAGGTCGCCACTAAGTAGTTTTTGCTCATAATAAAACTCAGAAATACGGGTCACTCTGCCGCGGCCAAACACTTCTATAGATTGCATTAACTGGCCGATTTCAGCTTTATCATTAATATTCTGGCTCTGCCCACCTCTATTGGTCAGTGACAAATGGAAGTTGGCATCGGACAAGTCTAATAATTTTTCGAGGTCGAAGTTAACACCAAAAACGGTTTGATCGGCATAACTAGTGGCATGATGTTGGCCACCTGTTAAGTTTCCTCCGGTTTCGAAGGTATAACCTAAGCTAACGTCGATACCGGCATTATGCATCTGGCTTCGGATACCACCAATATCACCGAACAAATAGTTATCCGCGGAGAAATTTTCGGCTTGTACTGAACTACTGCAAATAAGTAACAGTACTGAGGCTGTTATGAGAGAATTTATACTTTTCATTGAATACTTCTTTTAGTCAATTGGAAAGCGCAATGCATCGTCAAAAATAAATGCACTATTTGATGTAGCAAAATCGTTATTTTGTTTAAAAAAAATAGTAATTACGAAACGAGAATACAGTAATTAATTTACATACCAATCTGAATGTGTTGATTATGAGCGCGTGATCTCATGTTGAAAATTGCCACTGTTCTTTCAGACACTCTTGAATTTAGTTGGCTTTTAGTTTGCATAACAAACAATGTTTCTAACGCAATATAGATTCTAGTGGGAGCGCATAGATGAACAGGATTGCCAACGGATACGTTGGCAGAAAAACTCACTTGGAAGGAGTTACAGGTGCTAGTGAGGCTATACAGGCCGATGTGAGATGTGAGATGTGAGATGGAGTGATGGAGTGATGGAGTGATGGAGAGTTTGCGGTTATGAGTACCACTTACAAAGAATAAAGCGCAACCTTACATCTGAGGCCATATCATCATGCCAAATATGTGGGTTTTATTGCTCTTATTGCGGACGATATTGATTGACTGATTGACCAGGGCAGTTAACTCACCAATATAGGTGATGAAAGCATCAATCCGAGTAGGTTTATCTATCGATTTGATTCGATTTTGAAGATGCTAATAACATCAACATTGCGCCATAATGTACATAAAATTGCATTCCAGCGCGGTGACGAGTGAGCAAGAACTCTATATTTCCATCGAAGGGAAAGTCTTTATCGCGTAACGATTTGTCGAAACAAATATGAGATTAATTAAACAGTAACGCAAATAAAGGCGCGGTTATCACCATGGCTATGCCAGTAAAAATCATGGTTAAACTTGCGACGACGCCTTCTTCTCGGCCAATTTGATTCGCTTTAGCGGCTCCTGCGCCATGGGCTGACGCGCCTAATGATATACCTCGTGCCAAGCTGCTTTTTATGTTGGCAGCTTTAAAAAGAGGATCGCAAATGAGCATTCCCATAATACCTGTCACTAACACTAACATTGCGGTTAATTCAGGGACGCCACCAAATGCGCTTGTTGCTTCGATAGCAAAGGGAGTTGAAACCGATCTTACAATGAGGCTTTTAGATAGTTCTGCCGGCATATGAGTGAAATGGAGAATCAACCATGATGAACCAACGCCTAAACATAACCCCACTAATACGCCAACACTTATGGTTAACGGATAACGTTTAATCAGAGCCCTTTCTCTATAAATTGGCACTGCAAATGCAATAGTCGCAGGCGCTAATAACGCGGGTAGCCAATGGGTAAATTGAAAATAATCGACCAATGGAATTTGAAATATCACTACAGTCAACAAAATAATGGTAGGGGCTAAAATAATGGGGGCAAACCAAATGCGTTGCTGACGTAAATACAAGCGCTTACTAAAATAATAACCGACCAACGTGAGTAATAAACACAATACACCCAATAACGAACTATTCATTGTTACACCCCATTATATTTAATTTTAAACAGCACGTAAGCGCTGAGATGTAATGCTGTTTAAACGTTGCTGACGTTCAAATTTAAATAGCTTATCGACAATAAACGCCGTACCCAATAACACACTCGTACTCGCCAATAACATACATACAATCAACTCTGCACCATAGCTTTCGAGTATTGACTGATATTTGGTAATAGCGACAACAGGGGGAATGAAAAATAATAGCAAGTCACCGATTAACCATGCTGAACCTTGGTTGACAATTTTTTCAGGCACCCAATGGCAAGACAATAAGATGAATAGAACACCTAACCCAATAACACTTCCTGGAATAATCGAATGAACACAGAGAGCTGCCCACTGGCATAACCATGCAAAAAAACATAGACCACCCACTTGGATGACTAAGGTTGTTTTACACTTTAAATAGGTGCGATGAGTATTCAGTAGAGATAACATTTGATTTCACACAATGGTTATTTAGTTGATATGCGGAGTTTACCCTTGCTTAATTGATAAAAAAAATGAATATTAATGATTGACTACATCACTTCTGGTTATGTTAATGGATCTTAAAACACTGCACTATTTCATAGAGGTTGTTAATGCTGGCGGTTTCGCTAAAGCATGTCACACAGCATTTGTGACTCAACCTGCCCTCTCAAAAGCAATACGCTTACTGGAAGAAGAGCTTGATATGATATTGCTAGAACGCGGAAAGCGTGGCTCGCAAATCAGGCTAACTGAAGCAGGGAAAGTAGTTTATCGCCATGCCTCAAAGTTAATGGAAGCCCGTCAACTGATGATGGCTGAACTGGATTGTTTACGTAATTTAAGCGGTGGTTCACTAAAATTAGGGCTAGCTCCATTAGGCAGTGCAGAGTTATTTGCCCCTGTGATAGCTCAATTTAGACAACAATATCCGAGTATTGAGCTGCAATTATTGGTGCGCGGCGGTATAGAGCAAACGGCAGCCTTACACAAAGATGAAATAGAACTTGCGACAGGGATTATTGATTTCGATGATGAGTTTTGTGGTATTCGTATTCGCAATGAGTCAATGGTGGTTGTATTACCCGCAGGCCATAAACTTGCGAGTAAAGAAACGTTACAGTTAAGTGAGCTTGATCAATTGGCCCAAGTGATGTTTGAGCCAGAATACGCCTTATATGAGCTAGTGCTTGAAGCTTGTGCCAAAGCGGGATTTAAACCCCAAAATATCACTCGAGTCAGTCATGCTGATTTTGGCATTGCACTAGTCGCGGCAGGCTCTGGAGTAATGATACTGCCAAAAATTATTGCTGAACGATACCGGGTCGAAGCGGTTGTGAATGTCCCCTTAGCCAGTGAAGATTTACGCTGGGAGTTATCATTGTTTTGGCGTAAACAGAAACATCTATCATTTGCGGCTCAAGCAATGATAAAGCTTATTAAGCAGCATTTAAGTCAGCTAGAAAATAAACCTAAAAACGAGTAAAGCAGCAGCGTTACGCATAATGTTTATCGAAAGCAACTAGCCAAGATTTTATCAACCGAAGAGTCAAAATAATTTAGATACAATTGCACCTAAGCCGGTAGCAGAGGTTGATGTTGCTTTAGATGGGCTGTTATCTACCGTTAACGTATAGGTCCCCACAAAGTCATCAATGTAGCCAGGGGGGGCATTTATGCGTAAGAAGTAACAGTAGGTTCAACATGCAGCTCATTACTAGCAGACCAATAAGGCGATGTATGGTTAGGCATACCATTGGTTTCAATAACAACGTTCGTGCCACTGAGCAACACATTGACGTTGTTATCATCAAACTCATAGTACGCAGTATGTAAAATGCCACTGCCTAAATCTTCTGTTCCCGTATCAGTGTCAGTATCAGTTGAAGTATCGGTTGAACTGGTTGCATCTGTTACATCGGTGCTGTCTTCAGAACCGCCACAGCCAGTTAACCCCAAGGTTAATGCTAAGCTGATGGCAAGAGTAAGCAAACTTAAAGGTGAAGAATTCATGTCATATCTCATAGGCGTAAATATAAGATAAAGCTTAACAATGAAATGTGTAGCAACTACGCAGAAATTATGAATAACCAGCAGTTTTGTATATACCAATGTAAATGAGGTTAAAAAGCCCTCCAATCGCCAAATTCGATAAAAATAGCATTATCGGTGTAATCATATATTGTTTCTCTAGCCAATTAGTCACGTCAATCAACACAGCCAGCGAGTCAATAAACAATTGAATAGAAAACTAAATATGACACATATCAACAATGAGAATAACTTCACAAATTTAAATATCACAAAGACTTAGTATCGAGTTACTGCTCCGATCCGCTTTAACAATTGACCAAATGATAACGACATTTATTGTCATTGCTAAAGGTGTATTCTCAAACCTAAGGATACTGCAATGAAAACTACCGACATCCGAATTGTTCCAGGTCTGATTTCAATTGCGATAATTATATTTCTTTGGTTCATCGTCCCCTCACCGGAAGGTGTGTCGGCCAATGCCTGGCATTTATTGGCTTTGTTTATTGGTACTATTGTCGCAATTATTGGTAAAGCGATGCCTATTGGGGCTATTGCCATATTAGCCATTACACTCGTTGCATTAACAGGCGTAACCAATGACAAGCCAGCTGATGCCATTAAGGATGCCTTAAGTGGATTTTCAAACTCACTGATTTGGTTAATTGGTATTGCGATTATCATCTCACGCGGATTAGCTAAAACAGGTTTAGGGAACCGTATTGGCTATTACTTTATTGCTTTATTTGGACGGAAAACCATTGGTATTGGCTATGCGTTAGCGTTATCAGAGCTGGTCATTGCACCTGTCACACCCAGTAATACGGCACGAGGCGGCGGAATTATTCACCCTATAATGAAGTCAATTGCAGCGAGTTTGGGTTCGTCTCCAGAAGAAGGAACATCACGCATAATAGGCCATTATCTTGCCTTAGTGAATTATCATACCAACCCCATTACCTCGGCAATGTTCATTACCGCAACTGCACCTAACCCATTAATAGTCAAATTGATTGCTGATGCCACAGGTGCAGATATCAGTATTACTTGGGGCACATGGGCACTGGCAGCATTATTGCCAGGTTTGCTTTGTATTGCGCTGATGCCACTGGTTATCTATGCGGTTTACCCCCCAGAAATAAAGCGCACGCCAGACGCAACAGCTTACGCTAAGTCAAAGTTGGCTGACATGGGCCCTATGACTTTTGCTGAAAAAATCATGGTGAGTGTGTTCTCGCTATTACTGATCTTATGGGCAGGAGTACCTGCCATGATATTAGGGGCGGATTTTGCGGTTGATACCACTGCAGTCGCATTTTTAGGCTTATCCATTTTGTTAATTAGCGGGGTACTGAGTTGGGAAGATGTGCTTAAAGAAAAAACCGCTTGGGATACCGTGGTGTGGTTTTCAGCATTAGTCATGATGGCAACGTTCTTAAATAAGTTGGGATTAGTCGATTGGTTTTCTGGTGTGGTTGAAACCAATATCGCCCAAATTGGTGTCAGCTGGATGATTTCAGTGATCATATTGGTGGTGGTTTACTTTTATGCACACTACTTTTTTGCCAGCACCACTGCGCACATTACCGCCATGTTTGCAGCATTCTTCGCCGCTGGCATCGCATTAGGTGCCCCACCTTTATACCTAGGTTTACTCCTTGCAGGCGCATCATCTTTAATGATGTCGCTCACGCATTATGCCACTGGCACCTCACCGATTATCTTTGGCTCCGGTTACGTATCAATGGAAGACTGGTGGGTAATGGGCATTATTATGAGTGTTGTCAATTTAACCATTTGGGGTGTTGTCGGCGGACTGTGGTGGAAAGTACTTGGTTATTGGTAAGGTTGAGATAGAAATAAAATCAGCCTGTGCTTAAGCCATATTGATAAAGCCAAAAGTTGATTGAACCTAAAATTGATAAAGCCAAAAGTTAACTAAACTCAAAATTGATTAAATTAACGCTGACAAATAACATGAGTGATTTGTCAGCGTTAATATGTAACCCTTTCACAGAACGAATAACTATATTTCGGTCTTAAACTGCTTTACATTTAACTCTAAGCTTTTAGCAAGCTCTTCAAGTTGATAACTGGCCGCGGTAATTTTACCGGCTTCTTGCTGAGCCAATAATGCTGAATGAGTAATTTGAATAAAGTTTTGATTTATATCCGCAGCAACCACAGACTGTTGCTCTGCGGCTGTGGCAATTTGAATATTCATATCACTTATTTTAATTACCGATATATTGATAGCCTGTAATGATTCTCCAGCGTTTTTAGCTTGCTGAACACTACTATTGGCTTGCTCTTGACCTTCGTTCATAACAGTCACTGCTTTAACAGAACTGGCGCGCATGCTTTCAATTACAGCTTGGATTTGTCTTGTTGATTCTTGTGTACGCTGAGCAAGATTACGCACTTCATCAGCAACAACGGCAAAACCTCGGCCTTGTTCACCTGCACGTGCAGCTTCAATGGCCGCATTTAACGCCAACAAATTAGTTTGTTCAGCAATACCTTGAATCACATCTAACACAGATCCAATTTCTTTACTGTCTTGTGATAGTAAATCAATGATCTGTGCCGCTTCACTTACTTTAACGGCTAACGCATCAATATCAGTCTGTGTTTTAGTCACTTCAATCTGACCAGCATTAAACTCATTTGTGGCCGTTTGTGATAGTAGCGCAGCTTCGCTGGTATGGTTTGCCACTTCTGAAACGGTACTCGACATCTGGGTGATCGCTGCAGCACCATTATCGGTCGCTAATTTTTGATTATTGATGAGGTGTTCGTTTTGCTTTGCCGTTTGGTATAAATCTTTAGACGCCGCAAGTAACTTATTTGCGGCCAACATGGAATTTTGGGTTATGTCGGTCAGGTTAATGGTTAAATCCTGCACTGCACTTAATATACTCTGAGAAGAATTAACGGTTAATTTTACCGTGAGATCACCTGAAGCGATTTGTTGAATCACATTGGCAGCATATTCCGGCTCGCCGCCAATAATATTTTTTAAGCGCTTTACAGAAGTTAACGCCACCATACACCCAATAAATAGTGCAATAGCGGTTACAACGAGCATCACCGACTGAAAACTGGTTGTTTGCTCACGCGCTGCTGAAACTTGTTGTTGAATCTGCGCTTCTTGATAATCAATTAACTTATTAATTCTTTTTAGCCATTCGCTATATAAAGGTGAAACTACCACTAATAGGTGCTCTGTCGCAGCATCATTACGGCTCGAATTAACCATCTGTAACAAGGTTTCAGTAGCCGCTAGCGTGGTCACTTCAATGTCTTTAATCGCTTGCAGTAAGCTTAACTCTTCATTGCTGTGCTGCACGTTGGCATACATAGTATTAAGTGTTTTTGCAGCTGTGAGATAAAACTGTTTAAGACGATTAATATCATTTTGATGCTGTTGTGACAGTGAAGCATTATTGACTAATACGGCATCTCGAATTGAAATGGCTCGATCATGCACACTGCCTCTGAAATTAATCGCTTGGCGCTGTTCAACTGCTGTCTGCTCTGACAATTTGGTTAAATTATTGTCTGCGATACTTATTTTGAGTAAACCAAACAAGGTTATACCAACCATAATGACCAGTAAACTTGCAAAGCCAAAGTAAAGACGGCTTATTATTCTCATTGTTAAGACCTTTTGTGTAATTAAGTGTATTGGTACTTTTCGGTAAAATTTGAAGCGTAAAATTGAGTCAGTAAAATTGAGTCAGTAAAATTAAAAATATGAATAACAAGCGCTAAAGACAACGGCTTTCGACAATTGACACTTTGATTTTTAAGGTGATAACTAAAAATCAACTTCTATCATTAATGGTATAGTTGATGCTCAACAGTTTTCGGACTCCATGATGAATAAAGACCGGAGCATCGTTTCAATAATTTCAGCAAACCTTTTTTACGGCCTAATCTAAAGAGTGAGCGTATAAAAACCGCGAGCTCGATTGAATAAAGCTCTAAAATCAGCAAACTCAATACGCTTAGCGATGCTCCGTAGCTCACTTTTTATTAAAGCTTTTCGATCAATGTATTTAAAGTCATCAGATTCAAATCAATCAACAAGATGTCGTAAATAGAAATACCTGTTGTCAAAATGGCAACTCGTACCTACAAACCTTTCAATCTATTATCCTTGCAACATTAAGTGAGGGTTTTATGACTAGATTTATACTGTGTAGCTTCGCGCTGGTTCTGCTTTATCCCACTGCAATTGACCTTTATTTAGTTGGTTTACCACAAATCGCCAAAGACTTAGGTGCAAGTGAGTCACAACTCCATATCGCTTTTTCTGTGTATTTAGCGGGTATGGCCACAACGATGGTATTTGCCGGTAAATTATCAGACGTTATCGGCAGACGACCCATAGCAATTACTGGCGCTATTATTTTTACATTAGCTTCGTTCATGGCCAGTACAGTAGAAAACAGCCAATCTTTTTTAATCGTCCGCTTTATTCAAGGTATTGGCGCTGGCAGTTGTTACGTGGTCGCGTTTGCTATTTTACGTGACAAGCTGGACGATAAACGCAGAGCAAAAATATTATCTATGGTCAATGGAATTACCTGCATCATGCCCGTTATCGCCCCGGTGATTGGTCATTTGATCATGCTTAGCCTTCCATGGCCAAGTCTGTTTATTACTATGGCAGCCATGGGTGGAGTGGTGTGTTTAATGTCAGTATTTGTTTTAAAAGAAACCAATACTACACGCCAATCATCACGAGCTAATGTAACAACAGTCGAAACAACTGATCCATCGACAGCCCACCCCTTCACTCAATCAACAACTCAACCCACAACTGCGACAGAATCCTTTTACCAACGATTCTTTTTAAGCCGACTACTCATTAGTGCCATTGCCGTTACAGCAATTCTTACGTTTGTAAATGTATCGCCAATGTTGATCATGAATATCATGGGCTTTAGTCGCGGCGAGTATTCAATTGCGATGGCATTAACGGCACTTGTTAGTATGCTCACCTCATTTGCTATGCCATTGGCGTTGTCATATATCAAGCAACGTAGCTTGATGCTGGTATCTCAATTATTATTTGTGTCTGCCGCAATCATCCTCGGGCAGACTCAACTCAGTGCCGATAGCCAATTTATCAGTCTATTTGGTCTTAGTCTTATCTGTGCAGGATTTTCAATTGGGTTTGGTGTGGTAATGAGCCAAGCGCTTAGCCCCTATCGTTATCGAGCGGGTGTCGCCAGTTCTATGCTCGGAGTGGCTCAAATTTGCAGTTCAGCTTTGTATATTTGGCTATTAGGCTTGCTTGGTATAAGTGCATTGAATATGCTGATATTAATATTGTTAATGGGTGGCGTTATCAGCGCTGTTTTAATAGTATTCATTCCCTCACCACTGCCGAGTATTTCCAATGAAGAAATCATTAGCACGCCTTGATCTAAACTTGCTGATCACTCTGCAATTGTTATTACAAGAATTAAGCGTCACTAAAACAGCAAAAAAACTGAACGTGACGCCGTCAACGGTGAGCAAATCTCTCAGCAAGTTACGAGAATGGTTTGACGACCCTTTGTTTATAAAAACACCTCATGGATTTAGCCCAACGTCACTCGCCATCAGTATGGAACAAGAGCTTGCTGACTGGTTACAAGTCAGCAGTCAAATACTCGCAAAACGCGGCGATGAGATCCCTAATGGTGTGCGCTTTAATCTTGCGATGGAATCTCCATTACTACTGACGATGTTTAATCAACTTACACAGCAAATTTTTCAGCAGTATCCAGATGCTAAAGTCAAAGTTCATAACTGGGACTATGACTCAATTGAAGCTATTATTCGAGGAGAAGTTGACATTGGTTTTACTGGCCGAGAGAGCCACCCAAGATCAAAAGAATCGATTAAACTTTTACCTTACTTTATCAATTACGAAGTATTATTTACCGACCTCCCCTTAGTGTATTTACATAAAGATCACCCAGCCTTAAAAGAAGATTGGAATATTGATACTTTTGTAAAATATCCACAAATTAACATCACATGGGAAAAGTCTGAAACCTGGGCATTAGATGAAGTATTAATAGAAATGGGCTTAAGCCGTAATATTGAATTAACCATGGCCACGTTCGAACAATCTTTGTTTATGACAGCTCAGTCTGGTCACAACATGATTACCACTGCACCACAATATTGTCAGCACTACTGTCGTAATATACACACAGATTTAGTGTGTTTACCTATTCCGGTAGATAAAGCATTACAAGATAAATTGATGATTCCCTTCACCATGATTTGGCATAAACGAAACAATCAAAATCCAAAAATAAAATGGTTAAGAGATGCGATAAAAGCCTTATATCGAGACCTTAATAATACCCACTTGCGTTAGTGTAGAGATACAAGTGGCATAGTTATTTTGGCCACCTAAATAGAGTTGATATTCTTATCTCGTACATGACTTTAGGTGAACACATGAGATCGATAACCTACTACTTTATAAGCGCAGATGACGGTTACAGTTGTTGAAAAATAGCTTTCATATGGGTAATCTCCCCATTTTTAGCTGAGGTCAAAAGTAGAGACTTAGGCCACTAGTGCCAGTTTTTGCTTTGGTGGGATACCACCAATTGCTGTATTGGGTCTTTCATTGTTATAAAACCATAGCCA